>NZ_JBBAXC010000011.1:62756-175569 GCF_037120725.1 Bacillus spongiae | reverse complement strand
TTGGACAAAACATTCCCGAATTAATTCTTTCACTTCTGGTTGAACACGGAATCGATTGATTGTGCGGTAGCTTGGTTCATGTCCTTGAGCTAACCACATCATACGAATACTGTCTTTTAATAGAGCTTCAATTTTACGTCCAGAAAAGACCGATTGTGTGTAGGCACATAAGATAATTTTAAGCATCATGCGTGGATGATAGGCAGGACAACCCTCATTTCGGAGAAATGATTCGAATGCTTTATGAGGAATACTTTCAACTAAATGATGGACATGGAAGGCAATATCATTGTTTTGTAATTTTACTTCTAAATCTAAAGGCAAAACTAGTTGATTCATGATATAATTTTTAAACATAAGGACCCTTCTTTCGATGAGATTTTGTGTGGTAACTTTATTTTATCAGAAGTGGTCCTTATTTTAATTCAAAAATAAACAAAGCCGGTGAAATTTTACTTATTGTAAAATTTCACCGGCTTTTTCATCTCAGAGGTGGGTTTTGTCCCAGCCTCCTTTTTAATTTGGTTCAGCAATTATTTGGTGAGGCCTGCACCCCTTATCGACGTGGAACACTTAAATTTTCGAATTAATCCTTCTTCTATATAGTTGACAAAACAAGAAAATCCGCCCTGTTAATTGCATGCCTGTGATGTACTTCACAACCTATCGAGTTTCCCTTTGATACGATACAGCTATGAACGATCTCATTTTACTTTTGTTATTAAAACCGATTAGGAGGAAGTATTATGGCAAGAATCACTACTTGGAATCCTGAAAACAGTCATTTTTGGAACACAGAAGGAAAAAAACATGCAAACAGAAATTTGTGGATTTCCGTGTTCGCTCTTATGTTAAGTTTTATTGTTTGGCAAATTTGGTCTGTGACTGCGGTAAGATTAAATGATGTAGGATTTAATTTAACTGAAAGTCAGCTTTTCACATTGGCAGCACTTCCAGGGTTAGTTGGTGCGACCCTACGAATTTTCTTTACTTTTATGCCTGGAATTGTCGGTGGTCGTAATTGGACCGTCATTAGTACATCCGTTTTACTCATTCCAACAATTGGAATTGGTATAGCTGTACAAAACCCTGATACATCATTTGTTACGCTTGCAATTTTAGCAGCGCTCTGTGGCCTTGGTGGCGGAAACTTCTCTTCATCAATGGCTAATATTAGCCCCTTCTTCCCTAAAAAAGAAAAAGGGACAGCAAATGGAATTAATGCTGGCCTTGGAAACCTAGGGGTAAGTGTTGTTCAATTTGTTACTCCTATAATCATCTTTGTACCTTGGTTAGGCATGCTCGTTGGTGGTGCACAAACTTTACCAGATGGCAGTGAAATCTTCATTCAAAACGCCGCCTTCATTTGGGTTATTCCGATTATTATTATGGTTATACTAGCTTTCTTTGGAATGGATAACCTGCCTGGGACAAAGCAATCCTTTAAAGAGCAAGCCGACATCTTTAAAGAAAAGCATATGTGGATTATGGCGTGGCTATATACAATGTGCTTTGGATCCTTTATTGGCTATGCTGCAGCCTTTCCTTTATTAATCAAGTCGGAGTTTCCAGAAGCAGGAGCTGCTGGACTTGCGTTCTTAGGACCTTTAATTGGAGCAGCCATTAGACCTTTGGGTGGATGGATATCTGATAAGCTTGGCAGCGGAGCTCTTGTGACATTTTGGGATACGATTCTTATGATGGTATCGACAATCAGTGTCATCTATTTCTTAAATGCCGAAAACTTTATTGGATTTTTAATCTCTTTCCTTGTATTATTTTTCGCAACTGGAATTGCTAACGGTTCTACATTTAGAATGGTCCCTTTTATCTTTACAGATGCAAAAGCACGATTAGCTGCACCGGTTTTAGGCTTTATCGCTGCGATTGCCGCTTACGGAGCATTCTTAATCCCGAAAATATTTGGTTGGTCTATTAATGCTACGGGATCAGCAAACTTAGCGCTTTACTTATTTTTAGGGTACTATTTGATAAGCTTAGTCATTTGCTGGTACTTCTATTCTAGAAAAAATGCTGAAGTCAAATGTTAGATCGACATACAACATAATTTAAATAAACTAACTACTAACCATTTATAATTCAATGGCACAACAAAAACACGCTTGGAACTCTACAAGCGTGTTTTTCCATGAATTCTACCTTTTTCCTGTGAGTAACTAATTATATGGACGCGATTGAGTGATGCTCTTTTCCCCTCTTTATGTTGCAAAGTTTATGAATAAAATTATGCTCTCAATACGGATTCCTTGAACCATTGCTTTATTTCATCTACATTCTCTTTCTCAATATACGTTATGCCTGCTTTATGATCAATTTCACAATTTTTAGGGTATAGCACCCCTATAACATTTTCTACCTGTTCTAGTAAAGGGAGGTCTTGTTCTCCTCTCAATAAAACAACCTTTTGGTATGATTCTGTTTTGAACCCTTCTGCAATAATGAGGTCTAATTGCAATAGCTCATAATAGGATAAGATTTTCTTCAAGCTCCACACAGTACCTTTTATTGAAAGGTTAAGCATTCCTCCCCCCTCTACCCCTGCAATGATTGCTCCAGCTGCTTGATGCTTATAACTATCTGTCTGTTGGACTACATCAGGTGCCCCGTGAGCATGTCGTTTACAAGACCCTACCATATAGCCTAATTCATTGGCATATTCAATGAACAAAGACGTCATCGTTGTTTTCCCACTATTTTTATACCCTACTACTTGTAAGACCTTCAATGATTTTCAGCTCCTTTTAAGCTTAGAGGTGTAAGATTTATATGCTATGCTATTTTTAGTTTATAGTATATGAGGGCAAAAAGGTTTGTATATGACCTTTGTCACTACACTCTTTTTTCATCTTATTTATACTGAGAATAAATCTTTTATGGAGTTGAATAGAATGTCAAAGTTTACTCATTTTAACGAGCAAGGCCATGCCAAGATGGTCGACATATCGAATAAAGAAGAAACGACTAGAATCGCAAAAGCCCGCTCGAGCATTCGTGTGAATAAAGAAATTTATCAAAAAATAATCGACCATGATTTTCAAAAAGGAGACGTTCTTTCAGTAGCACAAATTGCTGGAATTATGGGGGCAAAACAAACTTCTTCCATCATTCCAATGTGCCATCCCCTCCCTTTGAGCGGCGTTAATATAATCTTTGATTGGAAGGATAAAAACGCTGCTGACTTTGAGCTGATCATTGAAGCTGAAGTCAAGACGAAAGGAAGCACTGGGGTTGAAATGGAAGCATTAACTGCCGCCTCCATCACAGCATTAACCGTTTATGATATGTGCAAAGCGGTTGATAAAGGAATGGTGATAGGGGAAACGTATTTATTAGAGAAGTCAGGCGGGAAAAGTGGCGATTATAAACGAATTTAATCAAAGCCTCAGTGTTTATACTCACTGAGGCTTTTGTTCCTTTTCACTCTATTTAAGCATTTTTTGTTGTTCCTGTTTGAAGCCTTTTACATACTACAAAAGATCAACGTTTCACCTCGATGGCCTTTTTGCTCACTATCGTGTAATTGCCACCTCGTATTATTCTTCGCTTTCTGCTGGCATCATACGTGTTGTAATGGCAATTCGATTCCATGCATTTATGGTCACAATGGCCATAATTAGCTCCGCTATTTCTTTTTCAGAAAAAGAACGATTTACTTCGTCATACACTTCATCTGAGACATGCTCACTTGACACTAGCGTGACAGCTTCTGTTAAGGCCAACACAGCTCTTTCTTTTTCCGAAAAGAAGTTCGTTTCTCTCCAAGCATTAAGTGCATATATTCGTTGCTCTGTTTCACCTAATTTCCGAGCATCTTTCGTATGCATGTCAATACAAAATGCACATCCGTTTATTTGTGATGCGCGGATTTTAATTAACTCTAACATTTTTTTGTCCATTGACGCATTAGCTAAATACCCCTCAAGACTATACATTGCCTTATACGCATTTGGATCAACTTCATTCATTAAAATTCTTGGTTTCATCCTAAACACCCTCCTATAAGATAATATAGATATATGTTATCTGTAATAAGGATAAAAAAAGATTTACTTTTTATATAACGAAAGTAAATATTCTAACGATTCACGTTTGTTCACCAAGACCGTTTAAGCCAGCACAATTAAATGAGCACCCTATATTATAGATAACATCTATCTGTATTATATTTATTTATGTAATTATTGTCAACCGAACTTTTTATTTGCCTTTTTCATAATTGCTGAATCTCAACATAAAGAGCCTTGTTTAAAAGGAAACAAGGAAAATATAAGTTTAAAACATATAGTTTTGATTCAGAATACTGGGAATTTAGAACGAGCAACTATTCTTAAGGGGGAAGCAGAGCTATAGTTAGTTATTCGGGAGGTTACTAGACGATGCGTAATGCTATATGTTTAACCTATGTAATGGGGAAATTATATTTATTAAGCCTGATATCAATATATTTCAGTTGGACATTCCTACTAAACGTGGTAAATGGGATAAGGAAAGCGGCTTTTTTCTTTTAGAAAGAATGTTTCCGTATATACACCATTGGTTTCGATAAAACGACTTAGATGGGCTTTAACGTACTAAGTCGTCTTAATTTAACAGCTTGTATTTATTATAAACATTGATGCTAGGAAGGATAACTATGAAGCTTATTTACTGTTTTTTTCTTTGATCAAACCATTCATTGGTTTTTTCAATTGTGCTAGTCGGCAATTCCTTGTCTAATGTTTGCTTTAACCATAATAGGCTTTTACTTTTCAAATAATCTCTCATTTTATTTTCAGCTTCTAACATCGTAATATTTATACGACAAGGGACAGCAGAACAGCATTCTTCTTGGTCCCCTTCTTGATTGAACAAGTTTTTGTCAACAATTCTTCGACATTGAAAGATTGGTTTCTCCCCTTCAACAGCTCGAACAACGTCCCAAAAGGAAATATTTTCAGGTAGTTGAGTTAACTCATATCCCCCTTTTACACCAGTAGTCGAAGTAATAATATCCGCTTTAACTAATTTGGTGAAAATTTTAGACAAATAAGTTTCCGATAATCCTTGTATCTTGGCTAAATCTTTTATTCCTATTGGTCCAACTTTTGAAGTGGAACATAAATACACTAAACTATGTAGGGCATATTCTACGCCTATACTGTACTGCATCAACACTTCTCCTTTATAGATAACATTTATCTATATTTAAATACTCTTTTCTCTAAAAGTCAAACAGAGTTGTATGAAGGTGGGGCATCTCTTTATTCCTTGTAATCACACTACTAAACCCTTCATTTCATTTTGACAATTGAAGAGTTTACTATATTCCTTAGTACAAGTCCGTTTGAGCTGAAATCCAGTTACCTAAAAAGACAACGATTGACTTCATTTTAAAGTCATACAGTCTCCATAGCGCTCCCTTTCTGTCCGTCAAATACCTTTCAGCGCTCTCTATTTCTTGGCCAATGTGCTGTAAGCTTCGATTGATTACTCCCGTTTCGTTCCATTTGATTAGACGTAGGTTCCTCAGAGAACGTAAAAGAATGGGGTTTCTAGTTGGGGCTGGGATTTTAGGATAATTCTCAAAATTCCTTGTGCGATTTAACATAATTTTACCCAAATGTCATGTCGGTCGACTCTTATGGTCGCTTGCCTTCCCAGTGTGGAAATATAAGCATTTGTATTAGCGACAGATTGTTCTAATAAGGATAGGAGATTCTCGATAAATGCATCGTATCTAGTTAGTGTCTATTCGCATTACCTCTCACCTGCTTTTTCTTCAGGTTCCCTTTCCATTTGGAGCTGACTCACGTCCGAGGTAGAAAATTCAATCGATTTCATTCCTTTATCCAGAATCATTTCATTTTTTATTAGCACTTCAAATGCCTCTTCCAGCTCGTCTTTATACCCCACGTGAACAACGCTTTCAATCAATGGATGCGTAAAATAGATGGTGCTATCTTTCTTAACTTCCCCTAATGGGTACACGACACCAACATAAGGAAAAAATGATTTATAGTTTTCTGGAAGAATAAATCTCCCTGTAATGACCACTTTAACTGGCTTTAAGGTTACTTGGTCTGGGTTAAAAAAATGAGGATCTAATTCCACGACAGAACCGAGTGGCAATACCTCACGCATCATTTCAATTGAATAAGACAAAAAATCTACATAGGATGCTTCTTCCAAGGAGAACTTCTTGTCTAAAAAAGCAATGGTATGTAAACCTTGTTCATTTCTATACGTTATATCGATTGTTTGACTATATAGATCAATAGAAGGTAGGTTTTGTCTGTACGCTTCATGTAAGTTCTTCATAACGGCCTCATCCTCCAAAAATAAGTCCGCAAACTCCAGAATCGCATCCGAGCATTCCACCGTCTCTCCGTTGTCTGGTAAATAAAAAAGTTGATGTAGTTTTTCCATCGCCAAACCTTTTAACTTCTCTTTAAACTCGGTGTTCATCAACGGCCTTCCCCGCTTTCATGGTTTAACTTCTGATTAAAATATTACTTACATAATTACGCAATTAAAATATACCTATTTACCTATTTTAATAAAACCATACTAATTGCGTATTTACTAAACAATAGTAAATTGTAAAGTCTACTAATCAGATGTAAGTCAAATGAACTAATTTAGTTATTTTGGGCTTCTTGAATAGACTCCTCAAAACTAGAGGGATTTCCCAATCAATATACGTCCAAATTCCGCAACATTTGCTTAAAAATCTGTAGATTACTTTTCCTTCATAAGATTTCCTTTTCCACAGGTTTTCCCGCTCCCGATTTATTCAAAAAAAACAAAAAAGAGCCACTGGCTCTAAAATATAAACACAATATTAAAACAAGTATCTTCTATTAGGATGCTCTATCCATCACTTTGATTAATACTAACAATATAAACGATAAACTAATACTGATTAAGGCATACTGCCATGCCAAGTCATTTTCACCTGATTCTATTGCCACATAAATAGCGGTTGAGATCGTTTGTGTTTTTCCAGGAATATTACCTGCAAACATTAACGTCGCTCCGAACTCGCCTAGTGCACGTGTAAAGCTTAAAATCACTCCCATTAAGAGCGCCTTTATAGCAAGAGGGATTGATATATGAAGAAATACCTTCCATTCGCCAGCACCATCTACCCTTGCCGCCTCTTCAATGTCAACATTTACACTACTAAAACCTGCTTTTGCAGCCTGATACATGAGTGGAAAGGTCACAATGATGGCGGCGATAATGGCAGCGAGCTTTGTAAAAAGAAGCGTCTCACCAATCAAAAACTGGATTCCTTTTCCTACCGGGCTGTTTATACCGAATATATATAATAATAAAAACCCTAATACTGACGGAGGTAATACTAAAGGTAATAAGAAAAGCGCCTCTAACACACTTTTCCCTCTCATTGATGAAGATTTAAGTCGATACGCTACCAAGACGGCAATAAGAAAAGCAACGGTAGTCGATATCGTAGCAATCATGATTGATAACTGGACTGGAAACCAAAAGTCTGTTGTCATATGAACACCTACTGATGTATATCAATTGTAAATCCGTACTTTTGAAACACGTTTAACGATTTTTCTGTTAACAAATATTGTTGAAATAGGAGAGCACCTTCCTCATTATCACTTGTTTTTACAACCGATGAATAGTACTCAATTTCCTGATGGTCCCCCTCACCAAATTCGTGGATAACCCTATACTCATCGTCTACTATCTCGCTTGCATAAACGATTGCAACCTGAGCAACACCCTGCTCGAGCAGGGTGAGAACATGAGTAACATCCTTCCCGTAAACGAAGCGACCCTGAAGGGTATTCCATGCTCCAAAAGAGGTTAACGCTTGCTTTGCATATTCGCCAGCCGGGACGATGGCTGGGTTCCCTATCGCAATCGACTCTTCGGATTGCAGCACTTCCTGAATCGTCCTTACTTTACTTCCCTTCGTTACCATAACAAGTTCATTCGTAAATAAAACCTTTCCGTTATGAACTATCGCTGAATTCTTTAATTCTTCATAATCATGACTAGATGCGGATAAAAACACATCAATTGGAGCGCCTTGTTCAATCTGTTTTCGTAAAGCACCTGTTGATCCAAAGTTGAATGTTACCGCTTGATTTGGATAGTCTTGCATATAATTTTGGTTAATTTCTTGCAAGCTTGTTTTTAAGCTTGCTGCGGCTGATATTGTAATAACTTCTTTCTCTTGCCCCTCACTGCAACTAGCCAAAACGGCGAGAAGCATGAATAACAACGCTACCCCTTTTAACCCTTTACTATTTTGTTTCATTTTTGATCCTTTGTTAGCTCCCAAATAATATGCACCAATTCAGGTAAAATGAGCTTATCCATCGCTAATTTAACTGCTCCTGTAGAGCCCGGTACTGAGAATACGACTTTCTTCTTTGAAATTCCTGCAATCGCACGAGATAAAATGGCAGCAGACCCAATGTCTTCTGTATAGCTAAGATAACGAAATAGCTCTCCAAACCCGTTCATTTCCTTTTCAAGCATCTTCTTCACTACTTCAATAGTGACGTCCCTTTGAGCAATTCCTGTTCCACCATTCACTAATATAGCCTGTATTTCCTCATTTTGTAGTCCACGTTGAATAGCTGATGAAATTTTCTCTTGATCATCTGGGACAATTTCATAGGTGATCAAGCTATGACCACTATTCTTCAATTTCTCCATCATCAGTTTTCCGCTCGTATCATTCTCTGTTGTTCTCGTATCGCTAACCGTAATCACGCTACATTTAACGACTTTATTTTTATTCAAATGCTCTTCATGATTGTGTGGCATCATTTAACCCCTTATTTCTATTTTTTTCTATTATTTTATCACGTATCATAAATGATGAGTGATAAAACCACCGTAATGAAAAGGAAAATATCTACTCCTATACCCACATGATGCGTAATTAGAAAGGAGTGTATAACAAATAGACTCCAATAAAATTAAAAGTCAATCATGATTATGAATGTGCCAATAAGATATTAAAAAATTAAATCTTAACTAGTAAATATAAAATCTATACTAGGTATACACGTATTCATGTCGATACTGGGGGAGGAAGTCTCCCCCCAATTAACCTCCACTAACTGGCGGGATGAGGGCAACGATATCTCCTGAACATATTTTATCCTGATCTTCGGCGTACTCTTCATTAATAGCTGACATAACTCCCCTTAATTGTATACCTTCATACTGCTCTTGAAGCCAACACTTCAGCTCTATGACGGTAATTTCGTTTTTATCGATTATCAGCTCAGGCTTCCCTACAGCTTCTTGGAGATGGGAAAATAATAATAGTTTTATCATACTTCACAGTCCTTTTCATTTGGCTTTCCTTCTGGATAGGCGTGATTTTCACGTTGGTCTCCTATCCATTTTTCACCGTCTTCCCAATGCTCTTTCTTCCAGATTGGGACGATTTCCTTAATTCTCTCAATCGCATACTCATTCGCCTCATAAGCACTTTTTCGATGAGGGGATGATACAGCAATCACAACAGCCACTTCAGAAATCGTTAAGCTTCCTATTCGATGGGTTATCGCCATCTTGACCCCAGGCCATTTTCTCTCCGCTTCTTCCCCAATTTGAGCAAGCTTTTTTACGGCCATTGGAACATAGGCTTGATACTCTAAATAAATGGTCCGTCGACCTTGTGTCCACTCACGAACCGTACCAATAAAGCTAGTAATTGCCCCAGCCTCCCGCCTTTCTACCTTTTGAATCACTTCCTGCACATCAATGGGAGTCTTTACTACTTCAAATTTTTCCACCGTTTTCACTCCTTCTCTTCTAGCCGTGCACACCCATCTTGGTCTTCTAGTAGATGAATCACAACCTCCATCTCTTTTTCATACCCTCTTGATCCACCTGGAAGTTCAATAAGCGCATTCGCATCAGCCAATGAGGAAACGACACTTGATTTATCTAACCCAGCTGGAATAGCGAAGACCCTTCCATTTTCAAAAGAAACAGTTGCACGAATAAATCGCGTAAATGGATTTGGCTTCTTAAAATCTGTTCCTAAATAACCTGTTATGCGCTTTAAAAACGGCTGTTGATGAGATAAATAGGTGCGAATAACAGGTCTAGTGAATAATTCAAACCCAACATAGCAAGCCGACGGATTACCCGATAATCCGAATAATAGTTTTCCATCTTTTTCAGCCACAGTAGTGACACTTCCTGGCCGCATTCCAATTTTATTAAATAGCACCTGAGCATTCATCTTTTGATAGATGTCAGGCAAATAATCATAATCACCTACCGAAACTCCTCCAGTCGTAATGAGGAAATCTACTTCTGTTAATGCCTTCTTCACTTGTTGATAACAAACCTCAATATCATCAGCAAATTGACCAAAATAAACCCCTTCCGCACCCGCACGCTCTAGCTGTGACAAAATCATAAATGTATTGCTGTTTCTAATCTTTCCAGGTTGTAACGGTTCATCTACATGTAATAGCTCACTTCCTGTAGAAATAACCCCTATCTTAGGTTTTATACTTACTGGGACTTCACTGTACCCAAACGTTGCTAAAAGTGCGACCACACCAGGATTAATATATGTTCCTTTTTTAACGAGGACAGTGCCTTTTGTCGTTTCTTCCCCTTTAAAAGAAATATTATCTCCTTCTTGATAGGCCCGGTTAATATCGACCATCCTTCTATTATGATGCGAATACGTACGAGCTAGCTCAAGCATTACAACCGCATCGCACCCAGCAGGAATTTGTGCTCCTGTCATAATCCGAACCGCTTGTCCACTTGTTACTTCTTCTTGAAACACGCTTCCTGCGCCAATTTCTCCAACTACTTCTAACGTGACAGGAGCAGCGCGTGAAGCCATTTTCGTATCTTCTGATCGAATAGCAAATCCATCGTAAGGAGAACGGTTAAAAGAAGGAATATCATGGTCTGCTTGCAAATCTTCCGCTAAAAAACGACCATGAGCATCGTTTAAAGAAACGTTCTCCATCCCTCCCACTTTTGCGTATTTCATCACGCTAATAATAGCTTCATTTACCCTAATAGGTGTACGTCTTTCAAGCATTCTTACTTCCTCCCATCCATTAACCTAATAGTTGATAATAAATCGTTTTTGCCTTCTTTATATCATTTGTCCCGTGAACTAGCGTACGACCATCTTTAAAAAAAACGAGGCGAAAGTCTTTAAGCTCAACGGATAGTAAATAAGGGTTTCGTTTTACCGTTCCGATGTTTATGAGGCTCTTCTCCAACTCTTCCAAATTTAGTTGATTAGTTGCCGAACGTAATTGGACTGTATTTCTACCGCAAAGTACGGTTGATTTCATCCTCTTTTCCCTCTGCAAAAACGGAGCTGTCGGATCCGTACCACACGAAGGACAATCCTGTTTTTTGGCTCTCTCCACATTCATCGTATAGTACTGATTTTGCCACAAGTCAAACGTAACCAATTCTGTTCGTAAAGACTTATTATCATTTACTAATATTTTCAGAGCTTCTGTCGTTTGATAAGTACTTACCATCTGAACAGTAGGAAAAATGATCCCTGCTGTATCACAAGTAGCACCTTGTAATGGCATGTTTTCTACTAAACAACGAAAACAAGGGGTTTTTCCTGGTATAATCGTATAACTCATTCCAGAACTTCCAACACAGGAACCATAGATCCATGGCATTCCTACTTGCTGGGCTAGATCATTTATGATGAAACGAGTATCAAAATTGTCGGTTGAATCCAACAATAGATCAACATCTTGCAATAACGGTAATAGGGATTGAACAGTAGCGTCCATGACATGTGCTTCTATTTCAACACTTGAATTGATTTCATTCAAGCGGTTCCTTGCCGCAATGGCCTTCGGCAACTGATTCGTTGCATCTTCTTCCGTATAGAGCAGTTGCCGCTGTAAATTGCTCCACTCTACGTAGTCTCTATCAATAATCGTCAATTTTCCAATTCCCGCTCGGACTAACACCTCTGCATTTGAAGCTCCAAGTGCACCTGCTCCTACGATTAAAACGTGCTTATTCGAAATTTCACTTTGTCCATCTATTCCAATCGGTTTAAAAAGAATTTGCCTTGAATAACGATCGTTCAACAAAGCTCTTCCCCTCTTTTCTCATTGATAAGTCAGTAACTTACATCACAGCTAGACTCATTTACTACTTTTATAATAAGGATATCAACGCTTATATGTAGTGATAAAGTTCACACATCCATTGGAGGGAATTACTTTGCTATCTGTCGTCATTGATCTATCAAATTTGGAGTTCGTAGAGGAACTTCTCCGAGCCTATAAATTTACAAAACAAAAAGAAACGTATGTATTAAAAAAGAAAAACAATATTTTTATTAACGCTACCATTAATCATTCTTCATGTAAATTAAAGACAGAATTCTCACCACACTTAACGTTAGAGCAATATGAAGAAATTCATGATATTCATGTACACTTAATCAAGGAATTAAATACGACGAAATATGATGATCGGAACAGTCTACTTGGCTATTTGCAAAACGGTGAAAAAGCCTACATTATAACCAATTGGGAGAAGTGGTATTCCTTTTTGCAAGAAGCAAAGTATAAAAGCCTAGAAGGAAAGAAAGTAATGATTCAAGATGAAAGCAAGCAAGAGCTTGCAAGTGGATTATTCCTCTCGTATGATTCAGACCCAAACACGGCTAAAATAACCCGTTGCACGGTTATTACCTTATTTGGCGAAAGAACGTTTAAAGGGGATGGGTTAACAATCGAACCAACAAATGAGTGGTAAAAGTTCAGTAGAAGCTTTCGTTAATACAATTTTATTAGCCTTTTCAGAATAATTGTAGCATTTTGTCTTAGTTTTGAGATACCTTTCCGTTTTTACACGATTGCCATTTTCACTTTATACAATATTCAACAAATTGCAACATACAATTTACATTTAATTTACATTTATATGATATAGTAGATTTGTAATTGATTCATACGATTCTCCTCTTCTTCCAGTCCTAGATAACTCTAGGACTTTTTCTTTTGCACTAACAAAAGCCAAGCTCCTTCATGGAACTCGGCTTAAATATCTTATTTACCTTTTCTGTGATAACAAATAAACACGAATAATGCCTATAATTCCTCCTATCTACCCTATTGTTGGGACCATAATAATCATATTCTGGATGTAAATCTGGGAATGCGAAACAATATTTTATAAGATTGCATACAGAATATAATACTAATAATGCAAATACTGATAAAACAAGATAATCTTTCACCTTCAATAACTGTTCCCCTAAGTGTTCAGCTAAGTGTTCAGCTAAGTGTTCAGCTAAGTGTTCAGCTAAGTGTTCAGCTAAGTGTTCAGCTAAGTGTTCAGCTAAGTGTTCAGCTAAGTGTTCAGCTAAGTGTTCAGCTAATATAATCACTACGAGTTTTATATAAAAAGTTTACTCCATATATGCAACCATTCCTATAGGGAGGTTACTATCAAATAACTAAAGTAAAGGAAGTTTTTTACTCCCCCATACTTACTCCTTTTCAATCATCCCTTCATTATCATTGATTTTATAAAACCCTTCCAAGTAAGAAGAATGATAGTAAATCAGTCAGTCTATACTTGAATTAACCGTTTAACCATATATTATTTTACAATCATTTTTTTCTTTTCTTACTACAATTGTCTGGAAGAACTAATGATGTACAAGTCGTATCAAAATCATATGGGATTGTTTGTCCATCTGGATACGGTGCTGGAGGGATTTCAGCCATCAAATTCTCTTCAAAAGGAACGTCTATTGGGTTCCCTTGAGAGTTTACTTCTTGACGAAGTTTATTTATTGCGACTTGTCCAATTTGTCTCCCTAAATTTAACCCCTCACTATTATCAATTGGGAAATGAACTAGAGCATACAAACGTGAAAGCGCTGCTTGTTCAGCTAATTCATCTAAACGAGCTGATTCTCCAGGGAAGAAATATTTCAACACTTCTGCGGCACAACCAGCAACAGCTGCGTGTCCTGACGGATAGGTAGGATGTCTAGGTGTGCATAAAACAGTTGCTAACTCCTGATCATACTGATCTGGTCTTGCAACAAGCCAAAGAAATTTATAATACCAAGTCACAACAAATGCATCATTAATTGCACTTTGAACAGCGCCTAAAATTCTTGCTGCCCTCGGTGCTGTTACCCCATAAGTGTCAATAAGACGATCAATTGTAGGTGTCCATTGTTTTGTTGCCACACCTGTCCCCCAATAACGGGCAATTGTTTTTTCTGATGGAGTTAAGTGATCTCTAGTTTCTAATACAACCTTAAGCTGTTGTTCAAAATCAATGTAATTTGGATTAAGAATAGTAAAGTATGTTGGCTCTCCCTCAGGTTTAGTAAAAAACAGATCGCGGCATCGTTCTAAATTATACATGGTCCATGAACCTGATAATGGGTCTTCAGGATTGGTAGGAGGTCCCGTTTCCCCGGCATAGGGAATTTCATTCCACTTTAAATAATTATACTCACAAATACACGGTGTTTGCTTACAATAACAATCTAGCAACTTCTTTTTTTGGTGGTCACACCCACAATCCAAAGATTCTCTCCCAAAAGCACTTGTTTTCAGTTTTTCATCCAATAATAACACCCCTTTTACATATTATGTTAATATACTATTCGACAACGAGTCTTTTTGATCATTCAAATTACTACTTGTTAGGAAAATAGTCATTATCCCTAAAAAGAATAGATAAGATTACATCTCATTTCCTTCGTTTTTTATTATTTCACCATATCAACAAAAGTGTTTTTTTGGCACAGTGTATGACCATCTATTTCTTTTTGTAGAAGAACATAGTCCTTTCCATCTACTTTTCTTTCCTCATAAAATTACTAAGATTTAAACTTGTATCAAAACAATTATTTATTATAAGAAAATAGTACAAACATAGATAGAACCTTTACATATAATGCTATTAAAATAATTGAGAGGAGGGAAAATACTAAATGAAAACGATGAGTTTCAATATTTTAGCAGATAGAAGAACTTGGAGAAACCGAAGGGAAGGGATTATTAATAAAATTTTTGAAGTAAACCCTGATATAGCTGGACTTCAAGAAGCTTTTAGCGTTCAAAGGAATGATTTATCTTTCGGTCTTTCCAGCACCTATGATTTAATTGAATTCAACATTCCAGTAAATTATGATAACCCTATTCTAGTTAGGAAAGATTATTTTACAATTTTAGACTCAGGTTTTGTAGAGGCAGCTGAATGCAATTTTACTCGCTATATTACTTGGTTAAGATTAAGGGAAAATAATTCTATAAAAGAATTCTACTTTTATAATAATCACTTCTGTTTTCAGCCAATGACTGTTAAAGAAGAACAGGCAATTATTCAAGCTCAGACTATATATGAACACCAAACTCAACTATGTGGTAATGAGCAAATGGCAATCTCTGTTGGTGATTTTAATTCGAATCGAAGTAGTTCTGTAATGGAATATTTATTAGAACAAGTTCCAATTGACGGTACTCCTAATCCCGTTAATTTAGTGGATACTTGGGATATAGCAAATCCAACTACTCCAAAACCACCTACAACGCAACAGGGAGCGGCTATTGATTGGATCATTACCCTTTCCGGTACAACAGTTACTGAAGCAACAATTGTTAATTCAGATGGATTTTCAGATCATTTTCCTGTAACAGCAACCATAATATTATGAAAACAAGATGAGGCTGGGACATAAGTATCCCACCCATAGGAAAAACCGAATTATAATGAAAACTCGAATATAGAGTTCCGTTATAGTTCGGTTTTTTAAATTTTAACTCTTAGTTTTATAAGAGATTATTCGGTTTTGAGTATGGTACATTTAGTTTTGTCCCAGCCTCACCTGTACCAGTTATTTTTGAATAGTTATCTTTTTACTCTTTCCTATTTAATAGAACAAACATACATATTATTGGCATGTGAAACGCAACTTCTTTTAATTCTCTTTTTCCAGAATCTATCCTTTTCCGTAATAAATATATAGTAAATAAACTCTCGCTAGCTTTTATACTATATAGACCCTGCCTTAATTCCCTACTTAACAAAACTTTGTGGTTTTTTCTTTTTTCATGTCGAAGTAGCCTTTGATAGTAAACGTTCTCTATGTATAAAAGATTCCCTTCATAATAACGCCCTAGCCAAAGCAATGTTTAAACTGAGTGAAGAAAAGTTAGAGCATAGTTTATCCAACCTAAAAAAGAGAGCATGCTCTCCTAAAAATTTATACGCTATTTTCTTTATAATGATGAACCGGATGGGGATTTGTAGGTGAAGAAGGCTTAATTCCAATCCCAACTTTTCCAACAATGTATGACCCGAATTTAAATTGATTTAATAAATAGATACAGGCCATTGAACCTAGTAGAGCTAGAGAAGTTGCAAACACAAAATAAAGAATTAAATTTCCTATTGAAAAAGTGTTCGTAAATAAGCTTTGACTTAATAAAAAAAAGAACGGATGTAATAAATAGATTCCAAATGAATATTGGCTAATTTTCACAAGAGGTCGTGGGATAGATTTCATTTTCATACCTAAATAAAACAAGAAGAAGGCCATTGCCATAGTATGGATGATCATATCCACTCTTTTTGATTGAATATAGGTTAATAAACTACTGTAGCACAATAATAGGACGATGAAACTAGTTACAAATGGAGCAATAATCACAATTTTTTTGTATTTTTGCAGTGTAGCTTTAAACTTGTCAAAATACTTTCCAGAATAATAGGCTACCGTGAAATAGCCAACCCATGCGATAAATAATAAATGAAATGGGAAGGTCGGGTTAGGTTCAATAAAATTAAAATAGCCCAAGTATAAAATATTTATAATTAAAGATACAATTATTACATATTTCATATTAAATTTCTTATCTATATATTTAGTGAATAAAAAATGCAATAAGTAAAACTGAAAAATGATTAACACAAAGTATCCATGAAAATAGCCAAGTACAAATTGCTCATAAAGCTTTGAAAAAAATAATTGAGACGAGACATCGTTATGTTGAAAGGTTACAATTAGTGTATTAAATAGGCCTATGACAATAAAGGGAACAAAAATAAACTTAAGTCGTTTACGAAAAAAACCTTTAGGAACTTTGCCTTTGTAGGCGTTAGCCAATATAAACTCTGAAATAAACACAAACATAGGTGTTCCAAACATCAATAGAATTTGAAAGACGAATAATACATAATTGATTTCCATATAGTCTGGAGCTTTACGAATTCCAAAGTTGACGAACACTGAATAGATGGCATGAATGATCACCACAGCTAAACAAGCTACTGATCGTAATAGAAATAGTTCTTTTACAATAAATTTTGACATAGTCCCTCCCATTAAAGTTGTTTGTTCACCATTAAGAATATTCTGTTCTTTAAAGAGGTTATCTCATTATCCTAAAATTTGTCCAGCAAGATAATATACTTTTTTTTCCATAATTAAACGTAATGGAGATGGAAAGAGATAGACTGTATTGACTAAGAAATGACTATAGTAGATAACGACATCCGTCTCGATAAACTCGTACAATCGTTTGGGAACAAAATGACCTATTTCGTCAAAACAAAACATTAATTCCAGACTACTGTTCCTCCTTTTTCATGGAAAAAACCATCGGCTTAGTGTAGCTGAAAATCACAACATGAAATCAAATGAAAAACCACATGATGTTCTCTCATCATGTGGTTTATTCCTTTTACTTATACTCTATCCTTCTCCAAAAGACATACGTAATGAAACAACTAACGGTTGCAATAAAACTGATTCCACTAAAAAGCCAAACCCTGTTATATTCTTCACCATAGTACGATTCAATGGTCCACTGCAGCATGACGACATTAACGATTAAGGTAAGAAAGATCATTGCCCAATAGCCTTTTTTACCCATGGCGCACCTGCCTTCCGACTGCATAAATAGAGTCATCTTTTACTTCTAGCTGAATCATCGGTAATTCCCTTTGAGGTGGACCTGCTTTCGGGTGTCCATTTTCTACACTAAAGAATCCACGATGACAAGGACAAAGCAGGACTGATTCTTCTTTTTCATAGAAAACCGGGCATTGTAAGTGGGTACATTTACTGTTATAAGCTTTTAATTCACCATCCTTTGTATGAACTAAAATGGCTGGCTCTTCATCAGATGGATAGTTAAACGTTATGGAACTATCTTTTGGAATGTCTCCTAGTCTTCCAATATATTTCCGGTTTACCTTCTCCTCCTTCGCTTTTAAGGTCAGAAAAGGGAAAGGAAGAGTGGCAAGTCCGATGGTAATCGAAGCTCCGACCGCTGATTTCAAAAATGCTCTTCGGTTAAATTTAAGGTCCTCGTCTCGGTTAAGGTTATCAATTAGGTTAATCATATCGTCCTTCGTCTGTCTTTCATTTCGTTTAACCTTCTGGTTTTTTGACATGATAACATACTTCCTTTCCTTAATCTGTATAAACGCCAAAGAATTCAGGTACGTAATCCCATTTGTTTCCTTCCTGAGGTTTTTTCCCTTCAACTAAGTTCATTTGAGTTCGTCTTCTTCTCAATTGTTGCATTTCTTCAAAGTCAATAAAGCGAATGGCCTCACTCGGACAAACGGATGCACACATTGGCGCAATATCATGTTTGGACCTGTCATAACACATGTCACATTTATACATTTTATTTTCTTCAAAATCGAACTTCGGAATTCCGAATGGACAGCCAAACGTACAGTTACGACAGCCGATACATTTCTCTTCCATAGCTGATAAGACGACGCCTTCCTCTGTAATTTGAATCGCATTTGCCGGACAAACTCTTGCGCAGGCTGGGTCTTTACATTGCATACATAGCATTGGATACGTTTGACGGCTTTCAGTAAAATCGACGTATTCTACGTAATTGCGCTCTTTAGCATCATGATCGCCACATTCACGACAAGCTGCTTGACATGCACGACAACCAATACATCGTTCAAACTCTAAATACATTATTTTATTCATCACTCTTAAGCTCCCTTCAGTAAAATCTCCACTTACACTTTATCTATTTTCAACGAACAAACCTTAAATTCTGGCATTCTAGAAGTTGGATCAAGATGATCGCTTGTCAATTTATTCACAGCTAATTCTTTCCCCCAGTGATACGGTACAAACACCGTGTCTTTTCGAATCGCTTTTGTTATACGGGCTTTTGCAACCATATGAGACCTCGGTGTTGATAACTTGACTAAATCTCCTTCTTGCACATGGTATTTGCTTGCTAATGCCGGATGCATTTCCGCAAAGGGTTCGGGACATTGCTGCATGAGAAAGTCGATTCTCCTTGTTTGATTTCCTGATAAATAGTGGAACACTACTCTACCCGTCGTTAAAAATAACGGAAACTCATTGGATGGTGTTTCGCCAGCTTCCTGCCAATCAATAACCGCAAGATTGGCTTTTCCATCCGGTGTTCCAAAGGATTGTTCAAACATTGTCGGTGTCCCGGGGTGCTCTTCCGATGGGCAAGGCCAAAATACCCCATCCTCTCGATCGATTCTATCCCATGTAATGCCATAATAATCCGCTTTTCCCCCTTTTGTTGCCAGGCGAAACTCTTCAAATATTTCTTTTGGTTCTTCATAGGGGAAATACTTCCCTCTCCCCATCCTCTTTGCTATTAAACTCATAATTTCCCAATCTGGCTTCGATTCACCTATCGGCTCACTTACTTTTCGTATTCGTATCACACGACCTTCTATATTGGTCGTAGTACCTTCATCTTCTGCCCAGCTCGTTGCCGGAAGTACCACATCTGCAAACTGAGCCGTTTCAGATAAAAAGAAATCACTAACGACTAAGAAATCTAGTTTCTGAAATCCATTCCATATATGATCTAGGTTTGGTGCAGAAACAGCTGGGTTACTACAAATCACGTGCATCCCGCGAATATTTCCTGCCTGAATTTCATCGAACATCTCATAAGCTGAAACACCCGGTTTCGGCATTTCACTTGGATCAATTCCCCAAACACTTGAAATATAATCAACCGCTGCTGGATCGGTTATTTTTCGGTACCCTGGTAGCAAATCCGACTTTTGACCGTGTTCTCTTCCTCCTTGACCATTCCCTTGTCCTGTTAGTGTTGCAACACCAGAAGCAAATTTACCTACTTGGCCTCTTAGAAGTGCCATCGATGTATACAATGAAACATTATCTACCCCTTTGGATTGCTGTTCAGCTCCTCTAGCGAACATGACGACAGACCGAGGTGACATTCCGTATATATGAGCAGCCTTAATAATTTTTTCAATGGATACTCCCGTAATTTTTGACGTATATTCTGGAGTGAATTTCGCGACATTTTGCTTTAACTCTTCATAATTGTGACAACGCTCGGCTACGTATGCTTCATCAACATATCCTCCTTGAATGATAAGATGAAGCATTCCATTCGCAAGTGCTGAATCCGTACCTGGTTTAATATCAAGATGAACATCCGCCACTCTTGCCGTTGGTGTTTCACGTGGGTCGACAACGATGAGCTTTGCCCCTTTATCCTTGGCTTTCCAAAGCCATTGAATACTAGTTGGATGACATTCCGCTGTATTAGATCCTGCCATAAAAAAGCAATCTGTATGCTCAAGTTCTGGCCATGGTAAGGTTGAACCCCTATCCATCCCTAATGTTTTTAGAAAACCTCCAGCAGCTGAACTCATGCAGAAGCGACCGTTATAATCAATAAACCTAGTTCCAAGGCCTACTCTAGCGTACTTCCCTACTAAATAGCATTTTTCATTCGTCATGGACACTCCACCAAAAACTGAGATGGCATCCTTCCCACTTTCCTGTTGAAGCTTCTTGAAATTCCGTTCAATAAGATCTAGCGCTTCTTCCCAAGATGCTTCCACAAATTCACCATTTTTCTTAATTAAGGGATGTAAAATTCGATCTTTATGGTCTATCGTTTGGTAGGCTGTTACCCCTTTTGGACACATCTTTCCATTTGTAACGGGCCAATCATAACGAGGCTCAACCCCCATTACCTTCCCTGTTGCTTCATTTACTCGAATATGCATGCCACACTGCATTCCGCAATAACAGCAATGTGTCGTGATGAGTTTTTCACCTGGTTTATGAAGATTTTTGACCCCTTCTTTAGCTAAAAACTGGCTCATTTCTTTGTACCTCCAGTATTTTTATACTTTTCTAGTTCTTTTTCAACATGTTCAGGGAATTGATAATAGTCGTCTGTTCTTTCTTTACTAAACCCTGATAAATGCATACCATTAATCGTGGAAATGGGCTTTTCTTTCTCCTGTAAGGACGTTTCCATATTTAATTGCTTCATTACGCGCATTCTTCTACGACAGGCTGGGCAGTAGTCCGACAAAAAACTTCCATCTGCAAGCTGTAAATCAAAGCTTTGTACTTGAAGAATTGCCTGTACATCACTAATTTGATCTGTTGAACTATAGACCGTCCCGCAGGAGTGGCATGGTTTCGTATCAACCTTCCATTCTTCTTGATAGTTCATTGGGACAGCTGTTGCAAGTGGCCTAATTGGTAAATGAAATAATTTACCGAACGGAAAATACACTAGGAACACAACGACCGTTACTTGGTGAATCAGCGTTAAATAATGATGCATCCAGCCCTCTAATAACACATAGGACACCGTTAACGATAACCCTGAAACGGTTACGGCTAGTAATAAATACAATGGGAATAAATCAAATTCCGCTCTTTGCGTTACATTAACGTCTTGATTAACGATTCGCCTAACGAGCGCCATTGTGACACCTATCAACACCATCGTTGCCGTAATATTTAATCCATTGTAGACCAGCTCTGCAAACAACCCATGTGCAGCCATCGTAATTGTTTCCATTCCCATTACGACAATGACGTAGGTTTCTGGATCAACTAGTTCGAAATGCATCCAGCCGAAGGTTAACCCAAAGGTAATCGCTAATGACCCCATACACCCCCAAGCAATAAGAAAGTGTTGAACCCCACGATAGATTCCTCTTTTAAAAATAAATTTTTGGAGAAAAATATTTTCAAAGGCTGTTTTGGCGATTGATCGAATGTTTCTTCGTTGACGGTCTTTTTGTTTTAAATTTTGAAAGCTTCGTTTTACGACTTGCCTTGTCGCTGGTCTTAGTAGCCAGGCACTCATTCTAATCGTTATTCCGATGGCAAAAATGAACGAAGACAATAAATACCCCATCAACGCCATATCAAAATGGACAAACCTTTCCGTTCCAATCCAGATTGTAAATAACAAAAATAAAACAATAAAAAAGGCATATTGACTCGTTTTAGAATAAAATGATCGCTCCATTGTTTTCATCATTCTCTAACACCCCCGTGTGACTTTTTATACACCATGAACCCTTCAAATTTGCTAAATTCATAATAGTTGCTGATGTATCAACTGTTCTCATTGTAATGAATCTCACGTATTTACGTTGTGAAGTACATCACATGAGTGCTTACCTTCAAGTAAAACTTTTAAAAAGAGGTGTAATGAATGTTATCAAATCACGTTATTGCTATTACAAGTGGAAAAGGTGGGGTTGGAAAATCAACGGTGTCCGTTAACCTCGCTATTGCCCTTGCTCGATTAGGAAAAAATGTCGCACTAATCGATCTTGATATATATGGATTTAGTATTCCAACCATTATGAATTTGTCTGATCGCCCCAAAACGGTTAATGGTAAAATCATTCCTGTCGAATCTCACGGGGTAAAGGTCATGTCGATGGGGTTTCTTATAAAAAACAATGAGCCTATCGTCTGGAGAGGGCCCATGCTTGGAAAAATGGTTGAACACTTTAGTAAAGATGTCATGTGGGGGCAATTAGACTATTGCATTTTAGATATGCCTCCTGGAACAGGTGATATCGCTCTCGACATGCACCACTTTATTCCAGAAAGCAAGGAAATTCTTGTTACTACCCCTCATCCTACTGCTTCTTTCGTTGCAGAAAGAGCAGGAACAATGGCGATGAAGGCAAAGCATGAAATCCTTGGCGTTGTTGAAAACATGTCATACTTCCAACCGACCGACAGCAACAAGAAATACTCTATATTTGGACAAGGGGGAGGGAAAATGTTAGCAGAAGCACTTCATTCAAATGTGTTGGCCCAGCTTCCGATTGTCGAGCCTCAAGAATCATCTATAACACCGAATGTATATGCTGACAATACGGATATACGTGAGCATTTTCATCAATTAGCCGCTACGATAAGTAAAAGGTTGGAGCAACCTTCCCCTCTTTAATAGTTCATAAAAAAATGGAACTACTTATCTGTTAAAGTAGTTCCATTTTTTCTCGCTTTTAAATTACAACTCCTTGAATGATTGTTGACTGCTTTATTCCAAATCTATTGCTTTAAAATAACCGCTTGATTTATAAACATCTAACAAACCAGCACTTTACGATAAATAGAAAGAATATTTGTGTTTTGGTTTTATAACATATATTTGATTATTTTTTAAATCTTTATATTAGGTAAGCAGCCTTTTGCTGACATTACTTAACTAAAGGGTAATTTATCAGATACAAGGGCTGCTATTTGTGCAGAAAATCAAGATTATATTTAAGTGAAAATAAGGAAAAAACTTAAAGTTACACATTGACGTAAGTGTAATTGTGTCATAAACTGTTAATAACACATTACTGTTAATGACAGTAATGTGTTATTAACAGTAATCTATGTATTTTGAGTTCGATTTTTAACTAAGGAGGTTTGATGGTAAATGAAACATACAGGCAGACACACTGGTGCATTTCTTTTATTGTTTTTAACAGAGGGAGATAGCTATGGTGGAAAATTACTACAAAAGTGTGAAGACGAGCTTCCCTACAATCCCATTGATAGCGCAATTTTATATCGCACACTAAAAAAATTAGAGTCGGAAAAGGCTGTGGAGTCTTATTTAGGAACATCTGAACAAGATAAGCCGATAAAGATGTACAAGATAACACCAAGTGGAAAAAGAAAATTGGAAGACCTTCACGTAGATGTTGAAGCGAAAATTAAAAATTTATCTTTTTTCTTGGACAAATTTACAGAATGGAAAAAGGAGTCTAACCATGATTAATGGTGCTATTTTGTATCTGATAGCAACCATTCTTGTTAGTATTTCCTTTATGAAAGATAAAAATAAAACAAAAGACGCTTTGTTACAATCATGGAAAATGTTTAGAAATATTTTACCTGACGTGTTGGCAATTATGTTATTTGTTGGGTTATCACTATCTATCTTAACGCCATCCTTAATTTCTTCAATCATTGGAGAAGAATCCGGATTCTTAGGTATTGTTTACGCAACAATTATTGGCTCGATTGCATTAATTCCAGGCTTTGTTGTCTTTCCTCTTGGAGCTACATTAGTCCATAATGGTGCAGGCCTTCCTCAAGTAGCGACATTAATGTCGGCATTAATGTCAGTTGGAATCGTCACATTACCTATTGAGCGAAAAATATTCGGGCCCGGTTTTGCCTATTCTCGAAATGCTGCTGCAGTGTTAATGTCGATCCTATTTTCTTTTATCATTTGGGTGGTGATGACGTGAATCAAGTAAAAAAATATCGCTTCTTTATCGTTTTATTAATCGGGCTCATCGTACTTACGTTTATAAATCAATCCATAGGATGGAAAGCACTTCAAATAACGGGAATAAGCATCTTAGATATGCTGTTTCTACTCCCTCCTGTGTTACTATTCGTAAGTTTGCTAGACAAATGGGTGAAGAAAGAAACATTGATTCGAATGATGGGTAAAAAATCAGGATTCTATGGCACTCTGTTCACTCTATTATTAGGTGTAGTTGCCGCTGGTCCGCTCTATGTTGCTTTTCCCATTGCAGTACTTTTTCTAAAAAAAGGAGCAAGCATACGGTATGTTGTCTTTTTTCTAGGCGTTTGGTCAACAGCAAAACTAACCGTTGTTGTATATGAATTGGCTTCATTTGGCGTGAAATTTACGCTCATTCATATTAGTTTTGGACTACTATTTTTCTATTTTCTAGGTGTGATTTATGAAAAAATGTATGACCAACGCCAGTTAGTGAAATATGATATCACAGAAGATGTAAATTGAAGACAATAATTTAGGAGCTATAGTTTAACGGACTTGATATCTTAGTCATCATTAAGTTAGGGTGGTTTTTGCACGAAAACAGCAAAAAAATTTTTCTTTTCTGTTTTAGAAGATTTTCATTCTCCTAAAATCAGGTATACGCTCAAGGTTCCTACAGACCTTGTGCTTTTTTTTTTATATCACTAAAATTGTCTAATGGTAATCACCCTCGATTACAGTGTTTTCATTCTAAAAAGTCAAAATGTTAATGAAACAATTATCTTCTCCTTATTGCTTTTTCCTTGGATTTATAAGAATATAATAAATTTTATTGCTCCACGATTGCGTCGGATAACCGAAAAGTCCGAGATAAATTGTTATATACTCTTCAACACCTCTGTTAATTTAATTAGTAATTAACTTTTAGCCTAAACTTTTGAGCCATTCATCATAAAAATGATTTTGTTCATAGATGCTTACAAATGTGAAAGCTTCGTCAAAGTCAAAAATATCAACTAAATCTTCTGTTTTTGCTTGCTTTCCCCTCGTTAATTTATAAGCTAATCGCCCTACTCCCATTGAGAGTCCCATTGTAGAAGGGTAAACATTTAATGCTGCACCATTACAAAGAATTTGAATTTGCTTTTCTTCAAGGGTTTCTCTAAGCTGTTTCAATGCATCAAAGCAGTTTTCATCTTTGTAGCTTAGACACCTCCCACTTAGTTCCATCTCTATCAAAACAAAGTTCTCATCATCTGGGGCTTCTTCGTATATTTTCAATAATTCATTAGATTGTCTTCCACCTTCTCGTAGGAGTCTAACTAATTTCTCTTCATAATTCATTACAGCACCTCATTTCCTAAAACCACCTCTTCAAGCAATCTGTTTAATTATTAAGTAACAGAGAGCAATCCACCCTTTTAAATTTCAATTTTGCGTTCAATAGCTAAGACTATAATCTTAATAGAGAATAATCCATCTCCAAGGAAAACCTCCTTCCATCATCAAGAAGCATTAGTCTTTACTAATTTTGATATACAGGTTATTCCGTCCCCAGAATTTAGCACAAACTTAGTGATTATTAGAGGATTTACTGGTTTAACAAAAATAGAATGTATATAAAAACCACTTCCCCAAGGCTCATTTATGGGTATATGACAGTTAGATACCTTATAAAAGATAAACTCGATTTGTTTTTGTGGTAAGTAAGTTAACCTTAACCTCTTTGTTGGAATAGTCAACTCTAACCTCTTTTAACTCACTATCTTGTATATCTAGTTTTTCAATTTCTTTATAATTGTTAATTGAAAAATTAAGCATTTTTCACCATCCATTGATTGATTTTTTCTTTCTCAAGCTAATGTTTAGGTACATTCCGTCAAACTCTTCCCCTAATTTTAGCATATTGAACAATATTAATTTTTTTATTAAATCGAATGCCTATCTTCAACAATCTGGCCCGGTAGAAATAAGAAAAAGTTTTCTAACCTGTAAGCAGATAGCGGGGAAAGTAACCAAAAACGCATATAAGTTCACGTTTTCATCACATGTAACATATATACGTGTTAAAATATTTATTGGAAATTCCACCTTATCTTAACAAAATAGATTAAGACCGCATGAAATGAATTAATGCAAGATGGGAGAAAGAAAATATGAATCGATTTACTCATGCACGTAATTTAGTTGAAGAAAGATCTGACGATACGTATCCTACATTTACATACTCCGTACTTGAACAAATTATTGCTGGTCAAGTGTATATGGATGATTCAAATCGTTCCGTATTAATCGGAACTGATTCTGGTATTTTCGTTGTGGCTGGCGCACGGACAAACAGTGCTTTTCACCACATAATTTCGGAGGTTTATAATACTAGAATAAAAGAAAATAAACGATTTACTTTATTTTCGCCCTCTAATGAATGGACTAACGTCATTCATAACTTATTTGGTGATCAATTAAGGCAATTAGACAGGTATCAATTTGATTTTAATGCGGACAAATTTTTAACCCTGAATCGTGAAGAACTTTCTAATGACTATTCCATACAAAAAATAAATCAAACATTAATGACGAAAAGTGAAGAATTTAATGAACCGTATTTTCAAGAATATTGGGGTTCTGTTGCGAACTTTATGAAGAGTGGGGTTGGCTTTGGCTTAAAGTACCATGATGCTATTGTTAGTGAATGCGTCTCTATTTTTGCCTCTACACAATATGCAGAAATTGATATAGCCACTCAAAGTAAATTTAGAGGACGGGGGCTTGCTCAAAAAATTGCCGGAAAATTCATAGAACATTGTCTTGAAAAGAAAATTCACCCAAGATGGGATTGTGACGTGAGCAATGGTGCTTCTATAAAACTAGCAGACCGACTAGGATTCGAAAATCCAACAACCTATGCAGTGTTTGTTAGAAAATAAAAAGGAAAAGACCAATCACCCTCTGGATAAAAGATTTGCTAAAGCAAAGAAAATATAAAAAATAGTTTTATTTAATAATAGTTTAACGAGGTGCCTAATGAGTACATATTTTGGAACACCACCTATTGAAACAGACAGGTTAATTTTAAGAAAATTTGAGCTCTCTGATGCACAAACCGTTTTTGATCACTGGTTGTCTGACGAAAGAGTATCAGACAACCGAATAAGTCCAGCCCATCAAACAGTCTCAGAAACTATAGAGAGAGTAACCAAAATTGTTTCTGAATATAAAAGTGAAGAATTTTGCTATTGGGCCATAACACTAAAGGAAAGTGGAGAATTAATAGGCGAAATTGATTTATATGATTTTGATCAAGCAACCGATAATTGTCAGGTGGGGTATTCATTAGGGTTCCAGTGGTGGAACCAGGGCTATGGTACTGAAGCATTGAGAGCCGTTCTAGAAATTGGCTTTAGGCATATGAACCTTCATAAGATTTCTGCTTCACACAACACGGGTAATCCAGCCTCTGGAAGAATAATGAGTAAGGCCGGGATGTTGCAAGAGGGAATCATAAGAGACATGATACGCAATGCCAAAAATCAGTATAAGGACTGTGCTATTTATGGCATCCTCCAAGAAGATTATCTCAAAAAAAATGCCAACGCCCAAACCTATATTCTTAATTTTATTTAATCGGAGAGGAGTTACTATGCAGAATTATAGGAAACAAATGAAAACGATAGCGATTGATATGGATGAAGTAATAGCTGATTTTCAGAAGAAACATTTGGATCTTTACAACCAAGAATACAATGAAGCTTTAACATTGGAGGATTTACAAGGTACAAGACTTTGGAATGTAAGACCACATTTGAAAAGTGAAATCCTTGCATATGTTGATAATCCAGGTTTCTTTAGAGATTTAGAGGTAATGGAAGGCAGCCAAGAAGTAATAAAAGAACTAAGTAATTATTACGAGATTTTCATTACCACTGCAGCTATGGAACACCCTTCTTCTTTTTCCGCAAAATACGAATGGCTAAAGGAACACTTTCCTTTTCTCTCGGACCTTAATTTTGTTTTTTGTGGTAAAAAAAGTATTATTAATGCTGACTATTTAATCGATGATAGCCCTAGACACTTTGAACATTTCAAAGGACAAGGAATATTATTTTCAGCTCCTCATAACTTGAAGAGTACATCCTATATTAGAGTGAATAATTGGCAGGAAGTAAAAGAGTTTTTCTTAAATAAGAAATAAGTAGGAAGGTTCACTTCATCCCGTTGGTTTGCGTTAATCTACTTCAGAAAAGAGGATCTTTATGGAGAAAAAAATAGACGAAATAATGAAGGTGTTGTTAGAATCCTGGTCTATAGAATCAAGTTCAAAATGGAGTAAGGACAACCCTGCTAAAGGACAATGTGGTGTAACCGCTTTAGTAATAAATGATATTTTCAGCGGAGAAATAAGGAAAACCAAACTGCCCGGTGGATGGCATTTTTATAACTTCATTAATAAAGAACGGTACGATCTAACAGCTTCTCAATTTATGGAGAACATCACTTATAAGGATTTACTTTCTAACCGAGAAGAAGCATTTGCCGATACAAATGCCAAGCAATATAACTACTTAAAACAAAAAGTATCATCTGCCTTCAACTAAATTGAACAAATAATGTGCTTTGTTATGTTATAAACTAGATTCGTGACATTGAAATAATTATATTAAAATGAGTTTAATGACAGATTCGAAGATATGTCTGAGGAGGAAATATTGAATACAAATAAAGATAGATTTTATTTAGAGTTAGCTCTTGAAGAAGCAGAGAAAGCCTTGGAAGAGAATACTTATCCGGTTGGTGCTGTAATAGTGGATGAAAATCAAAATATCATTGCAAAAGGGCGTAATAGAGTACACCCTCAACAAGATGCAACTGCTCACGCAGAAATTGACGCTATCCGTAATGCTGGTAAATCAATCTTCAAAGCTAAAATTAATCGTGAAAAGTTTACCCTATACACTACCTTGGAACCTTGTCCAATGTGCACGGGTGGAATACTTTTTGCCAATATTAAAAAAGTAGTTTGGTTATTAAACGACGACATAGGTTTCGGCGGTTATAAAAAAATAAAAGATACAAAAATATATGATAAAAAATTTCATGAAATTGACGCTATAGAAGAGCCTTATGAAGATTTAAAACAGAAACAAATGGAACTAATGAACAAATGGTCAACAAACCCTAATAATGTTATTAACTTACGAAAAGCTGTTATTCCAGAATAGGGTGAAGAGAATCGGCATTTTACCGTTATACAAATACTTCCATAGAAAATCCATAGAAGAACTGCCCCTTTCCTAAAAGGGGCAGTTGATTTTATCTATATTCTTTTATTTATAATGTTATTAATGCTTTTGTAAGCTTTTTATTCTTTTTCACTCATTAAGATGACGGGGAATTTTTAATACTTTCCATCATACTTTTTCCCCTTCCAATCAATAGAACTAACCCTAACAATAGCAGAATTAACGAAGGCATCGCTGCTCCTATACCCTGTTCTGCACTTAAGTGTGAGAACACTGCACCAGCCATTAGAATGACTAATCCTCCCGAAGCAATTATACTTAAGTTCGGCTTCCAAAAAGCGACAATTAAACCTAGTCCCCCTAAAATTTCACAAACCGCAATGAAATACATAAATTCTACCGAATAACCAAATCCCTCTGCCATTGGCTGAAGTTGTTCTGCCCCACCAATTAATTTCATCCCCCCAGAAAGAATAAATGCCACTGAAAGTAATCCTTGAATAATATAATTAACCCTTTTCATACGTACACTCTCCTTATTTACATAATGTAGAGAATCAAAAACGATCCTTTTTATTTGTTTAAAAAATAATTTATCGTCTATACACTTTTTGTACTCAATGTCTGCATTCCATATTACGCTTAATGTTTACCCTCCCTTTAAACTCTAAATATATCCTACATTTATATATCCTAACATTAGGATATATTTACGTCAATACCTTTCTTTTAATCTCACTTTTCATGAAGTTCACTCTATCTTTCGTCTGCCTTTAGTTAAACTCACATTGATTTAGGAAAAAGCAAAGAATCTTCGTTCTACATGTACTCTCAGAATAGAATATAAATTTTCATAAATGGTTAAAGTATAAACGCTTTATAAAATAGTCGTGGAGGGTTTTTTTTGAATACAAATAGTGTAAACGTACAAAAAGAAGCTGCAGTAGCTACTGTTAACATCAATCATGGTGAAGTGAACCTTTTAACAAATGAGCTGATTACTGAACTACAACAAGTCCTTGCAGAATTAAATAAAGACAATCAACTTAGAGTCATCATTTTCCGCTCTTCTAATCAACACTTCTTTAGTGCGCACTTAGACGTTACCGTTATTAATCGTAAAGAAGAAGGAATAACAGGAACAAAAAACTTCATGCAGCTAATTGAAGATGTAAGAAATACACATGCCATTACATTTGCCATAGTTGACGGAGCTGCTCGTGGTGGAGGAAATGAATTTGTTATGGCATGCGACATTGCGTATGGAACTGAAAACGCAGTGTTCGGACAGCCTGAAATAAGCACAAACATTCCTCCAGGTGGACAAGGGACTGTTCAAGCTGCTCGCCGATTAGGACGAACAAGAGCGTTGGAGTACCTCCTAACGAGTGCTGATATGGATGCTCGCACTGCAGAACAATTCGGCTATATTACGCGATTTATCCCATCAGATTCTATTGAACAAACGTTGGAGAAAGTCGTAACCCCACTAACCTTCCTTGAGCAACGTGACATTGAAATGATTAAAGAAATCGTTGATTTGGCCATCAAAGATGAGAAGGCTGCGATTGAGCTTGAAAAAGAGAGGTTCATCGAACGTGCAGGGGAAGAAAAAACTCAATACTTAATTGGAAAAGTGTTAAAACACGGGGCACAAACTTCCCGGGAAATTCATATTTCAGAATTATTAGCAGACGTTGCTGCCGATGTTATGCAGGATATGGCTAACATGAATCAGGACTCTACTAACTAGAACATACAAAAAAACCTGAATCCGTTTCAGGTTTTTTTCTGTATCTCTTTCGAAATTAAGTTGAGTTGAAAGTACATTCATGGAGAACGTTAGGAAGTACTTTAAGATGCTGCAAATATTCTTATTGATTCATTTTCTATGTTTTGTACTATTTTTTTCACATTTTTTAACAAAAACATTGTTGTATTTTACCATTAATGTTTGCTATTATATGTAAGGCTATAATAGTCGGTTCTATGATGAGCAACATGTATGCCGTTATAGGACTGACAATAGCCACAAACTTCCCCTTATTTCTATAGACATGACCAACTACTTCTGAACATTCTGAGAAGAACCTCTTTCCCTATACTATTTATTCTTTCCTATCTCACTGTCCAAACGTTTTCACAACAGAAATGACGTGTCGCTCTGTCAATGGATAGCTTCCTCTCTCTATTCCGATTTAAGAGACAGCACCTTACTATTTAACCCTCTTCCCTAAACTCACCTTTTAAACTATGAATGAAATGGTCTACCATTTCTATTTTTATCATGCTACAATAAGAATGTATGTTCTTGTTTTTTATACCTTATACTTACATTTTTCTTTATAACAAAAGGAGGTACTGCATGATGGAATTTATAGTTAACAATGATTTTTTCAAAAAAGCCATTTTAGAGATGAGCAAAGTCGTTTCACCCAAAGCACCTCTTCCGATATTAACTGGAATTAAAATTGTGGCGATGAAGGATTGTGTCACTCTTATAGGCAGCAATTCTGACATTGTGATAGAAAAGGTACTCCGTAACACAATAAGTCGTGTAAAAGTAGTAGATGTGTATAAAACAGGTAGCACCGTCGTTTCTGCTAAGTTGCTTCACGATATTGTTAAGAAGTTCCCACGTAACATCCGACTTACCGCTAACGATGATCATTTAGTGACGATGGAGTCAGACGAAATCATCACCACTTTGAACGGGTTTAACCCAGACGAATATCCACCATTACCGAAAGTGGCTCATGACCATTATGTGAGCGTTCCAAGCAAAGACTTATTAGACATAGCGAAACAAACAGTGTTTGCTGTTTCTAAAAACGAGGCGAAACCAATATTAACGGGGGTTCATCTTGCTTTTCAAAAAAACTACCTTTCTTGTGTTGCAACAGATTCCCATAGATTATCATTCAGAAAGCTTAAAATAACGTCTAACTTACAGCGTTCTTGCATTGTGCCAAGTAAAGCCTTTCGTGAGTTAATTACCATTATAGGGAGCGATTCAACAACACCTATCGACATTGTTATAACAGATCATAATGTAGTATTTAAATCCCTGTTTACTACCTTGTATTCAAGATTAATTGAAGGAAACTATCCTAGCGTATCCGGTTTATTACAACAAGAACATAAAACAATCATGACATTAAATACAACAAAATTATTAAATGGTGTGGACAGGGCCTGTATATTTGCTAGTGAAAGGAGAAATCATACGATTCATTTCGAGGTGAAGGGGAACTCAAATTTCATCATCTCATCCAATTCAACTGAGGTAGGAAAAATAGAAGAAACACAAAAGTTAAACAGTATTTCCGGTGAAACTGAGCTAAACATCTCACTTGATGGAAGTTTCTTAATAGATACTCTAAAAGTGATTAAAGAAGAAGAGGTTCGCTTAAGCTTTAGCGGTTCAATGCGTCCTGTTCTTATTGAACCGGTTGGTAACGACCTTCATACCTATCTCATTTCACCTGTACGCTCCTATTAATAAAGAGGCACTTTTTTATTATGACAACCTAGAAGAAGAGTGAAATCCATTTTGATGAAAATGGATTTTTTTATTTTTGTAATACTTCATTACAGCTTTATGAACAATTTTTCATCTATACAGCCAGCCAACAGAAAGAAGGTCCAACTTTCATTCTAACTTGTGATTCATATCACAACTACCTATTCAATCTCCTGTTATTCTATAAATAGATTTTGATGAATGGAGGAATAATCATGGAACAAGTATTTACTGAAACGCTAACAGTGGCTGAGATCGTAAAGAGATTCCCTCGAGCTAGTGACCTATTCAAATCGTATCAAATTAACTTTTGTTGTGGGGGGAATAAGTCTTTAATTGAAGCAACAGAAGAGAAAAATATATCTTTAGATGTAGTGCTTAGCAATTTAAATAAATTGTACCATGAAACAAATGCATTAAAGGAATCAACCATTGATTGGGAGCATGCCTCTTCTTCTACTATTATTAACCATATTATTGCGAAGCACCATCATTATTTAAACGAGGAGCTGCCACTTTTGACGCCTTATGTCACGAAGGTTTCTCGAGTACATGGAGAAACGAACCCTCATTTAATGACGGTTAATAAGCTTTTTCAAGAGTTAAAAATTATGCTAGAACAACATATAGCAAAAGAAGAACAGGACGATTTCCCAGCTCTATTAGCTTTTGAAAAACAGCCTACGCTCGAACATCGTGAAAAAATAATGAAGGTCATTCAAGAACTTGAAAATGAACATATTTCAACAGTAAATCTGTTAAAAGAAATGCGTACCATCACAAATGATTTCACACCGCCAGAAGGTGCTTGTGGAACCTATCGCCTTGTTTATCAACGTCTTGAAGCTCTTGAAACAGATATATATCAGCATATTCATTTAGAAAACAACATTCTCTTTCCACGTGTTGCTGCCTAATAATATTGACTGGCTCTAAACGATAGAGTCAGTCTTTTATATTTGATTCATTCGTCATACGAAGATCTACAATGTGCTTCAGCCAGATGTAATGCTTGTTGCCAGACTGATCCTCAAAATGAAGCTTTTCTCCGTTCACATCCCAATAATGAATCGTTCCAACCAGGCTTTCATAGCGGTGATGAGCATAATGTGTGATGGTGATACAGCTTCCATATTCCATAGCCTCAGCAGCGATGGTATTCATCTCTTCTAGCTGCTGTTCGTCCATTTCTTTTTCCTTTTCAAACGCATCCTCTTTCGACCAATCACGGAGCTGCTTCACATGCTCTGGAAGCATCATTGACGTCCACTTCATTTTTCCACGATCGCGAATCATATCCATCTTCCTTTCTATGCTTTATGCCCACCAACTAAACGGGCTCGATGTCTTGAAGTTCCTGCATCCGTATAAGAAACCGCTCGAAGAATGGCACCTGATCCGTAGCGGTTTCGTAATCGGTCCATTACATAACCAAGCTCTCGCTTCTTTGATAAATTCGGACGAAATAAATCGAGTTGAATTGATTCATCCTCTATAATATTTGAAAGAGTAATGGAAATTTTACGCACTGTTTTTTTCTCATAATGCATATAAAACAGCTTCAAGCATACTCGATAAATCTCCATCGTAATATTCGTGGGATGTTCAATGGAGCGAGAGCGATGAAAGCCGCCACCAAACTCTTCCTGACTATATCCAATTCCCAAACTAATTGTGCGCCCTGCTTTTTTATGCTGCCGTGCCCGCCGTGCCACCTCCTCACACATTTCTAGCATGACATGCTTAATTTCCCCTACCTCTTTATAATCTCGAAGAAGAATTTGGCTTTTTCCAAAGCTAATTTGCCCTTCCATAATAGGGGCACCTATTTCGGATAGATCGACTCCCCATGCGTGATAGTAAAGTTGATTCCCCATAATACCAAACTTCGCTTCAAGCTTCTCAAGGTCGAAGCGGGCTAGTTGACCAACAGAAAAAATCCCCATCCGATTTAATGTACGTTCTACACGCTTGCCAATTCCCCACATTTCACTTAAGGGAGAGATAGTCCATAGTTTTGTCTGTACATCCTCATAGCCCCATTCGGCTATCCCCTTCTTTTTTGCCTCCAAGTCTAGACAGAGCTTAGCCATCAGCATATTAGGTCCAATTCCAATTGCACACGGGAGTTGGAATTCTTTTTCTATTTCAAATTTAATTTTGTTGGCAATCGTATGAGCATCTCCCCATAAATTGAACGCTCCATCAATAGCAAGAAAGCTTTCATCGACACTGTACGTATGAATGGCCTCTTTTGGGACATATCGGTGAAATAGTCGAGTAATTTCAGTCGAAATTCGGATATAGGTTTCCATCTTTGGTTCCGCCAAAACAATGCGAGAATCGTTCGGAATTTCAAACATACGTGAACCTGTTTTAATGCCAAACTCCTTTTTCAATTTTGGAGAAGCAGCTAAAACGATACTACCTTGACGACTTTTATCTCCCACAACGGCTAAATAGCATTCAAGTGGATTTAACCCCATCATAACGGCCGAACAGCTGGCATAAAAGCTCTTCATATCAATGCACAAAATTTTACGTAGTGGTAGCCTACTGTAATCAACGACCATCTTTCTCCCTCCAAAAGAACATTTGTTCTGTTTTATTATATTCAAAGTTTATACGAATATACGTTCGTTTTCAATAAGAACCAATTAGTAAACATGGAAAATATAGGACTTTGTGAATACGTGTATAATAGAATAGAGGTGAAGAGAATGGACAAAGAGTTTCTAAAGAAAAAAGTGATTCAATGCTTTTATCAATACGGGTACCAAGAGACCTCTCTTCCTCTAACGAAAGAGGAATGGAAACGCCTCCTTCAAAGCATAGAGATCCGACTACAGGAAGAAGAGGAAGGCCTGGATGAAGTGATTCAAGATTTGGTTTATGAGTATTTGGCTCATTAAATAAACTTTAATAAGATAAACTTAAATTGGAATATTTATTAAAAATGAAATAAAATGAATAAGAAAGAATTTTTAGAACTTTTTCCCAACAATAAAAGCTACAGTAAGTACATTTAATGTAGGATAGAAATCTTTTTTCCTTAATTAACAATGTCGAATAATTCCTTTTAAAGGTGGTGATGAACATGGTAAATGCAGCAGCGAAATTATATTTGCCTAATATTGTAACAGCTCATGCAAAGCCTATGGTAAAATGGGCGAGCCTTTGCATGAGATAAAAATGTAATAATCGCCTAACAAGTAGGTTTTGCCCCTTATTTGAAAAAATAAATAAGGAGCTGACTGAAATGAAGTATGTTAATGCAGCAACCGTTTTACCTGAAAAGCTTATTAAGGAACTTCAACAATACGTTCAAGGTGAAGCGATTTATATTCCAAAGCTTAAAAAAAATTATCAACAATGGGGAACGCTCTCAGGAGGAAGACAAGCAATTGACGATCGAAACCGCTCGATTAAAAAAGCCTATAAAGAAGACGGCGCATCGATAAGTGAACTTTCCGAAGAGTATTTCCTTTCAATTGAAACGATTAAAAAAATTATTTACTCCAAATAAGCACACTCGTAAGCACTGATCAACTTGGTCAGTGCTTCATTTTGGTAGATTTATTTCTAAGCTAAACTCGACATATAATAACAGTGAAAAAACCTTTACACTAAAAGAAGAACAATTTTAGTGATATAGGAGGAAGTAAAATGGATGCGTTTTTGACGAGTGATGAATACCAGTTTATAAAGGCGCAAACGAAAATTCTTGTACATGGAAATAGTACCGTTAACGATAAAAGCGTCCTTGACGCACTACATTCCATTGCCTACGATAAAGGAATGAATTTATTTGAGAATATTACAAATGAACAAAAAGCATTGTTGAGCCCCTTATTAACAATAACAGAATCATTGGAAGCAGAAGCTTTTCTAGCAAAGTTAAAAGCATACGTCATTCCCTTTCAGCACATAAACGAAAAGACATTGAAAAGATTATTCCCGAAAGTAAAAAAATTGAAAATGCCTAATTTAACGGAACTCGACTTTAAAGAAATCTCCTACTTAGGATGGAATGATGCAGGTACTGAGAGAAAATACATTGTCGCGCAACATCAGGGGAAGTTAATCGGCATAAAAGGAAGCTTTAAAAACAGTCATAAAAAAGGAATTTGTACAATCTGTAATCATCATAGCAAGATCGGCATGTTTATAGTAGAAACAAAAACATCCGTAAAAGGTACTTTTACTAAAAAAGGGAATTATATTTGTCAAGATAGCCATGAATGCAATCAAAATGTAACCAATTTGGATAAACTACATCGTTTTATTGAAGAAATGAATAATGACTAACCCCTCCTTCTTTCTGTTTTGAAAGATCATATATGGATGGCCGCTTTCACTCGTCACTTCTATTGAAAGCAACCTTGCCACGACAAATGGTCATATAAACATTTAGCTCTTGGTCAAGAAGAACTAAATCAGCGTCTTTTCCAGGAGCTACACTTCCTTTTCGGTGAAAAAGATTTAACTGTTTAGCCGGGTTTTCAGATGTCATCTTAATGGCTTGTACAATGTCACACTGAGCAAAACGTTGAATATTTTTAAAAGCGTCAATCATTTTTAACACACTTCCAGCTAACGTATTTTCGTCTAAAAGTGCTTTTCCATCTTTCACGGTAATCTGTTGCCCCCCTAAATCATAATCACCATTCTTCATCCCCTTCGCTCTCATTGAATCCGTGATTAAGATCATCCGCTCTTCTGTCACTTGCCTAAAAGCAATATCAACCACTTCCGGTCGAACATGAATCCCATCCGCAATTAATTCCACCATCACTTCTTTTCGGGTGAATGCTGCCCCAACCAACCCAGGATCACGGTGGTGAAATCCCGACATTTGATTAAAAAGATGTGTTATATGGTTAATACCTTCATCAATTGCCTCATATGCTCTCTCAAAAGAAACATTCGAATGACCGGCAGAAGCTACGATGCCGTTTTTACTTAAATAGTGAACAAGTTGAAAATCTTTATCGACTTCAGGGGCTAACGTAACTACTTTTATTGTATTTTTTGAGTACTCTAACCACCTTTTGAATAAATTCACATCCGGCATTAATATATACTCAATCGGTTGCGCTCCTGCTTTTTCCTTATTAATGAAAGGCCCTTCTAAATGAACCCCTATTAATTCTGCTCTTCCTACCCTTTGACCTTGGTTTATATAATCACCAATGTTACCCAATGCTTGTTCAATTATTGGTATTCTTTCTGTCATGGTAGTCGCTAAAAAGCTAGTAGTCCCCTCCTTCGGTAAAGCCATAGTCATTCTATCCAAGCTTTCAAAAGTACTATCCATTGCATCTGCACTATTTACTCCATGGATATGAAGATCTATCATTCCTGGTACGATACACATACCATTTGGTACAGGTAGTTTATAGTAACCGTCCATTGAAGTGAGTTCATCCATACTGCCAATTTCCCTTATCATTCCTTTATCTATTTTTATAAATCCGCTATCAAAAATAGATGACTCACCATAAATTTTCACGTTTTCTATCGCCAGCTTATCTGGAAATATGTTCATTTATCCCTTTCCCCTTCTATTACCGTATCATCGTGACTACACATTTTCTTGTGGCCCTTTGTATATTCCTCTATATACTAGCCTCTTCATCATCTTAGTGTCTACCACCTTCTGTAAAATCCACATACCACCTGTAATTTTTAAGTGCTCTCCACTCAACTGTTTAAGAAAAACAGAAAGAATGGCTATTCACTACAGACTGACAATAAAGAGAAAAAAGGAGGATAGGAAAAAAAATGTGAAACTTTCTTTTCCTATCCTCTCTACATAGACAACGTTACTTTGAACAAAAAGCAGTAATGACCAGAAGAACAACTACTGCAACTCTGCAATTGAGCTAAAGAACTCGAAAACAGTCCTTTTGATTAGTAGTCGATTACTTCTTTTACATTTTCTTTAGGTACCCAACCTTCTTCAGAATTCGTTATCTTTTTAACCCATAACCACCCATTAAGTTCCTTAAACTTTATAAGCTGTTCATCAACATTAACCTCTAATTCTTTCGCAATATAATTCTCTAAAATCAATCCGTGTTCACCTTGCATATGAATTATTTGTTCTGGTACCCAACCTTCTAGTTGTCGATCTTTAGTGTAACAATATATCCAATTATCCCAATTTTCGTAACTTTCATACTTTTTCCCCACAATAACAATCTGACCTTTAAAAAGTCTAATTGGATTGGGATAGTTACTCGTATGTTCTTTGGTTACTATATAAACATTTTTACATCTTTTATCTTTCATAATTGTCAGCCTCTTCCCTTAACAGAACTACCTATTTAGTTGAATAAGAAATAAAATTTACAGTGTGAACTTGGATATTCTAAGCGTATCACATGTTTCGACACATAGAATTTAATTCCCTTTTATCATCATATCGTTCATCGTGAATTTATTTCATTATGATGAACCCTCTCTAACACTTGAAACCAAGCGAGATAATTGTTTAAATACTTGGCCGCCACGCCGTTACATCGTTTTATCCACCCTTCAAGTCTTCGACGACGAAGCTGCGTTTACAAAATAATGATTGTGCAATAATGGAACAACTTGATATTTATTTAACTGACTACAGTGCTCAACATCCACTGCAAACCCTCGTTCACGTAATTCTCGACCGCTTCCACAATCCCAAATTAATTGAGCTATTCGTTCTTTTACTTGGGGAAATGCTGCCATACACACCTCTGCTTCAGGTGATTTTTCACCGTCTAAAGAAGTAAGAATCGCACCAGCGCCTAAATAATCTTCGATGGATGGCCGAAGAGTATCCTCTTCCTTTCGAACATCCCCCCACTGCTCCCCACAAGGAACAACTGTAATGTTTGCTTTCGTGTTTGTGCTATATTGATTGGCAACCAAGGCGACAGATGAAGCGTTTAATAAAGACCCGATGAAAAGAGCAGGAACCTTAGCAGCAACCCACGTACAAAAGGATCCATTGAGTGATGTTAAGACATACTTTTCATTAAAATGGGTTGGATTGAAAGAACTAGGAGATAAAGTTGGATTTCCACCCTTAGCTGCCTCAGACCTTCCTAAAATAAATTCAGCACCTATTTTTTTAGCAAACTCTTTTCCGTCCAAACTAGGAGGATATGGATAAATAGTAGCACCATACTTTACAGCTGATACAACAGTAGATGAAAAACTCAGTACATCGACGATAATGACAATATCGCCTCTTTCAGCTGCCTCTCTTGCCCCACGTTTTCCCCATTCAACACGAATACGATAAGGAGATTGATCAAACACCACCTATAAAGCCACCTACCTTTTTATTTCTAAGTACCCTATAATCGATTATAAAAGATACTGACAGAATAAATAGACTTATTATTCTAAAAAATATATAATGATATTAGAATTGTGTGCGGATAGCTAAGACTTGAAAAATGAAAAGCGAGGGTTTCTACATATCGTAGAACCCTCGCTTCCTTTCATACATTGAATGAAAGCCTTTTTATACGCTTTTTCAAATGTCCAGCATCTTGCACGACCCTTCATCCCCATATAACCTTCATCTGCACCGCCCATCCCATTATTTAATTTCAACGCTACATCTACTTTACTGGAACTTATAAATCCCCGTAAATGAGTAGCATTGGCCTCTGTACAGCATTTCTACCTCCTGAATTTCCCTTTTTAAAATCAATTTACTAGCGTGAACTGGTCAAAGCCGAAAAATACCTTCATTTGTTATGATTGATCCTTTTTCACCATTTCTTTCATAAATCTCTCAAAAAGCAACTACAAAAACAATAAAAATGTTATAATATTCTATATTTACATGATATTCATCAAGAATTTTGTATTATTTCCTTCATTTTATTCACTATGCTCCTATCGTCATTTCAGAAAATCTAAGCCTGTACAAATAACGCAAGCTAACGACCGTTAATTTTTCAATCAACTCCATTAAAATTATGCAAGGACCTACATCCCTAACGACATGAACATTTCAGTCATCATTCCATTATTTTATAGAACTCCTCATTATCACCAAGTCGGTAACTACTTCGTCAACTTGAACAATCCTTTTTTCAAAAAGAATGCATTACAGCCTACAGCTCTGGGGTTCAATGTCATTTCTAAACGATATAAAATACACGAATTATGAAGGGGGAAAACAAGATGGTCGAAAAGATTAAAGCTTGTATCGACAAACTACCACCTCAATCGCAAAATGAAATAGCCATCCTCAATCAATATAGGTGGGAGCCTGGACAAACCATTCATGTTCGCTTCTTAGAAGGAGATCCTACCGTTCAAGAAAAAGTAATTAAATATGCGAAAAAATGGGAGGAGCATGCTAACATCCGGTTTGAATTTGGCAATGAACAGAATGCTGAAATACGCATTTCATTTGATGAAAATGATGGTAGTTGGTCATACCTGGGAACTTACTGCAAAAATATTCCTTTAAACGAAGCAACTATGAATTATGGCTGGCTAACCCCAAGCACACCGGAAGTAGAATATTCTAGAGTAGTGTTGCATGAGTTTGGACATGCCCTTGGTTGTATCCATGAACACCAAAATCCCACCACCAATATACCTTGGAATAAAGAAGCCGTTTACCGATATTATATGGGGCCTCCTAATTATTGGTCAAAAGAAGCCGTAGATCACAATATTTTTGCTCGATATAGCAAAACCATAACTAGTTTCACAACCTTTGACCCTACTTCTATCATGCTTTACTCCATTCAAAATGAACTTACAATTGAAGATTATGAAGTCGTTGGAGGTGTTACCCTCTCCGATAAAGATAAAGAATTTATCCAAAGAATATATCCTTTTTAAACATCCTCTTAGGTTTTTCTATATTCATATACTAAATAAAGTACTTGAAGGAGGATTAATATGTCTATTATTCATGTTAACAATTCTCAACGTTTAAACAAGGAGCTCGTTGCGATGCAGCAACAACAAGCACTCAATCGATATATGGAACGATCTAAAGAACGGGAGCAAACTGTGAAAGATCTACAAACTAAAAACCCATTCGAAGTAGGGAAGCCTGAACGGGTCATTTTTCGCAAATCAAGAATTAACCCTCGAAATGGGTTGGCACTAGAAAGAATTATAAGAAAAAATGATTTGTTTCCAATCTCTTACCTTGAAGCAGGGCTTAAGGCAGCAAAACCTATTTGTAGGATTGAAGTTCGTGATAGTATCGGTAGAGTTCTTGGGTACGGTACAGGCTTTTTAGTATCCCCTTCCTTATTGCTGACAAATAATCATGTTTTAGAAAATGAGGAAGCTGCACTTTTTAGCCTTGCTCAGTTTAACTATGAACTTGACCTTAATTATAAAGAGCGAGAAAGTAAAAATTTCCGCTTTGCACCTCAGCGTTTTTTCATGACAAACCAAAAACTTGATTTCACTTTAGTCGCTGTCGACGAAGTATCCGGAAGTGGAACACATTTGAGTGATTTTGGTTATCTTCCTCTTAAGCCGCAAAAAGGGAAAGCATTAGAAGGTGAGCACGTTTCCATTGTTCAGCACCCTTCTGGTGCACCGAAAGCAATAGCGATTAGGGAAAACAAAATAACCGATATATTTGAAGATTTTGTTCACTACGAAACAGACACCCTTGAAGGTTCATCTGGTTCAGCTGTTTTTAATGACGAATGGGAGGTAATAGCCCTTCATCATGCTGGTGTTCGAAATCCAAACGACCCTTCAACATTCATAGCTAACGAAGGAATTCGAATTAGTAGTATTTTACAATATATTATGGAGCACTATGCTGACTTAAGTGATGAGCAGAGAAAGTTCCTTGACTACCTCTCCCGTGGTTGGGAATTTACAGATAAAAAACGTGAAGATATACTAGTTGAAGATTTAGGACTGGACTGGTATAAGGGGACGACCGGCTATGACCCTAAATTTCTAGGTTCTGAATATGAAGTGCCACACCCAACTTTGCGACCAGATCTTGAGCAGGACATAGCCTTGCTGAAAAACGGCAGTAAGGAACTAGATTATACACACTTTTCCATCGTTATGAGTAAATCTCGTCGTTTAGCTTTCTATACAGTCGTAAACATCGATGGCGCAAAACTAATACGCCTAAAACGCGAAAAAAAATGGCATTTCGACCCTCGTATTGATGAAAAATATCAATGTGGACCCGAACTGTATAAGAACAATCCTCTTGACAGAGGTCATCTTGTTCGCCGACTTGACCCGGTCTGGGGGGAAACAGCGGCGAAAGCCAATAAGGATACCTTTCATTTCACAAATTGCTCTCCACAACATAAACATTTTAATCAGAAGACATGGCTCGATTTAGAGGATTACCTATTACATCATGCTGAAAACTTCAATCTTACCGGTACCGTGTTTACTGGTCCGATATTTAGAAGTGATGATATGATTTATCGAGGAGTACAAATTCCCGCAGATTTTTGGAAGATAGCAGTGATTGTAAAAAAAGGAAGCGGCCTATCAGTCACAGGCTATTTGCAGTCTCAAAAAAATCTTATAAACAATTTAGAGTTTGCATATGGAAAATATAAAACATTTCAAGTACCAATTGTAAGAATTGAAGCATTAACTGGTTTAGACTTTGGTAATTTACGAAACCACGACCCAATCGGTCAGTTAGAATCGACAATTGGCCTTGTCATTGATACATTTGAAGATATAATCCTTTAGATTAATCCGACATCAAAATGTTGCTCTTTTCCAGAAACAACCTGCTTACTCATTGTACTTTTTGTAACATTTATGCTAACCTAAACATAGACAAGCAGTAACTGCATACAATAAGAAAGACCGCAAGTGCTACCACACTAAACGGTCTTTACAATAAACGATTCTTAGAGAGTCGGCAATTACTCGAATAGATCGCCCCCCTACGCGAATAAGGGCGGTCTATTTTTTGTCATTCTTGTCGAAGGACAGTATCGACATAACGAGCCCAGCAAATGCTACAGCAAGCATTAATGATTCGAATACCGTCATCGCCTTCCCCCCTTTCCAGGGTATGAAGCCGACTTTCCAAAGAAAAGTTATTGTCCTTTAATTATAGCATAATTACAGAATTTTCCGAAAAAAAGAAGAGACATTCGAGTCATATATAAAAAAAGCACCGAAAGTCCCTATTTTTGTGTCTAATATATTATGAGTATTTTACTAGACCATACACTCATTCTACCTAAAAATAGACTAGAAATCCTTATCGACCAAATAATAATCCTTACCGATAAGAATAGCAAGAAAAGAAGGATATAGTTAACAGCTTACACGCTAAACCCTTTCACTCATTCAGTAGTGGCGTTCTTTTCCTCTCCTTGCTTCATAGATATTGACCGTTCCCAAATTCAATCTCCGCCATCATTGAACAACCCTCATTAGCTTCTCCCACGTTTTAAAAAAGAGGTTGCATACTCACTTCAAATCAACGTCTAAAAGAAACTAAATCAAAAACCGCTTCTCGTATTATTCAGGGCAGTAGTGGTCCATTTCCCTCTCGTTAGCTTAAAAAAGAGACGAAAAGAAGCACCTCACTATCAGCGATAATAAGGTGCTTAAAAGGAGTAGTACTTAATTTTGAGACCTGAAAAGCCTGTACACTATATCGTATGAATGAAATGCATAGATGTGCAGGCTAGTCCGAATAATTTATCAAAATATTTTATTCTATATAACAAATCGGTCAAAACCAAAAAGGTCAACACATCCTCTATGTGCATGACACTTCACATCATTCTCCGTATGTATCTTAGGGTATTTCGCTTTTCCTAGCACTAAGTTCATTACCTACAGCGAAATTGAAATGACGAATCTACACTCCTTTTCCCTAATTGCCATGCTCTTTATTCTCTATATAAATAAACGATTTATTACTTAGGTAGTTTTAAAGTGTTCCTTATTTTCGTATTTGGGGTGGTCTCTGTGTTAAAAAAGAATTTACAGAAACATTTAGGTGATTTGGCTCGTCTAATAGAAAGGTAGCAATAGGTCAAACTTTCGAAGGTGTTATAGTTTGAGAAGCGGCATTAATTATAGCTTTATCCTCAATTTTTGGATCTTCATTTCTAAAAAAGCAGCTCTTCTACCATTCAAAAACGATAGGTGTTGTGAACATTCCTTCTTATTGGTCATATATCGATGTCCTTCAAAGCATATTTTCAAGTGCTGTAAAAGAGTTTAGCATAGTAATACGGCTGACCCCAAGTTTAATTTATAAATTTTTTACACCAAAGATTGAATTTATTGATAGGTGAAAAAGGACAAAGAAGCACATTTATAGAATTAAAAGATACGCACACAATCTATACAGTTTCAAAAGAGGAGACTATTCAATTAATTAATCGTTATCATCAATTTTTTATTTTGGAATGCTTTGTTCAAAGTGAAATAGATTCTCGGGATCGTACATTTGTTTCACTTTCTTTAGTCGAGCTAAGTTTTCTCCGAAGTAAGCAGTGGGCCAATCAGCAATCATAGCGTCGCTGTAGTTGCGAACCGATCCCCGAGTATATGGGAGCATGGATTCGCGGAATTTCTCAATCCATTGGATATTTTTAGTTGCTTCCGCATCCTTCGACCAAAAAGATTGGAATTGGATAACGAACAAGGCATTCCGATGTACGAATGCCGTTTCATTAGGAGGAATTTGTTTAATTGCACCACCATAAGGATCCAACGTGATTACATTGGCTGGACCTGGAGCGGTTTGCAAATGATGAATTAATACATCAAGTGCCACATCTGACAAAGGTTCGTAAACATAGGCTGAAGAGTTTTTAAATTTGTCTTGCTTTACGGGTCGTCCTGCAAACCTGCGAGCAGCTTCAATCCAAGTAATCGACTGAAACTCAACATTCTTGGGGTGAGTCGCATCTTGTAGCGGACGCATAATTTGCCTGAGCTCCTGTTCCGAACCGACAAATACGCCACTGGAGCGGAGATCGCCCTGCTTTTGTGCAGGAGCTAATAGTATCGATGTCAGACGGGTATCAGCATGGGGCGCCCATGTTTGCCAATAACGCAAAACTTTTTTGAGATCTGCAGAGTCCCATGTTAATTTGAAACGAGTAACATTCTCAATCGGGTCCACACGAAAAGTAAAGGAGGTAATCACACCAAAGCTGCCATTCCCTCCCCCGCGACAAGCCCAAAACAGGCTTTTATGCTGACGATCATTGACCCGAATAATTTTCCCTTTTGCTGTAACCATGTCCAATTCTAGTACACTATCACAGGTCATTCCCAATTTCCTGGACAACAACCCGTATCCTCCTCCTAGCGTTATACCCGATACACCAATGCTTGAACAAGTACCGGATGGGATGGTCACCCTTTGGTTCCAAAGCGCTTCATATAAAGGTAGCATACGGAACCCCGCGCCGACCTGTGCTGTGCCTCTCTCTTTATTTATTTGAAGCTTTTGCAACCCGCTGACATCAATGATGAGTCCATCTTCGACGAGGGAAAACGCTTCGTAGCTATGCCCACCGCTGCGTACGCGAAAAGGAATCAAATGCCTACGTGCCCATAGGATTGCGTTGACTACATCCTGTGTGACCTCACAGTAAACAATCAATTTGGGGAATTTATCAAAGCGTCCATTATAGTTAAGTCTTGCTTCATCATAGCCGGGTGAGCCTTGCAGGATCACACGCCCAGTAAGTCCTTCCATGCTTACCATTGACAATACCTCCTTAGAAACGTATGACGTAGAGAGCTTTATACAATCAATATGTAAAAGTAGAAGAAACCTGATGAGTATTCTTACTGATTTCGTACTTTTTTAATCGTATGTATCACTTCACCACCGAATTCATATTAACTGTTAAGAGTGCCACCTTATTTCTTCTTGTAGATAATCTTTTAATGTAATCAAACCTCCCTCTTCAGATGTGTGGTTATTTAAAAACACCAAAATAAATAGTGCTTGGTACATTCCCTTCAAGTGAAGAAGGTGTTATATAAACCATCTATTTCTAAATCTTAGGAGGAAATACAACCTCAAACATCTGATAACAAACCGTTATAAGTCCATGGTTTCAACTGGAGTGAAGCTCATTTAGGAAATGGAATATCATGAATTCGGAAAGTCCACAATATAATTATCTGTTAAGATCAGTAAAACTTAGGAATAGTTTAATATGAAATCGTATTTTCAGATTAGCTAAATTTCATTAAAGGAGAGAATAAAATGCCAAAGGTAACTGTTTTGGGACAAAAAACTTTTGAAGTAGAAAAAGGGAAAAAGTTAGTATTAGCACTTGAAGATAACGGAGTAAATATTCTCCACCGTTGCGGAGGAAATGCAAAATGTACGACATGTAGAGTAGAAGTATTGGAAGGTGAATTTTGTGATTTAACGAATGTAGAAAAGAATGCTATTTCAGAGAAAGGAATAGAAGATCACTTACGTTTATCCTGTCAAATTCGTGTAAATGCTGATGTAACCATTCGCCCAATCATGACAGTAGAAAACTCTGGTTTAGATACCGGCCCTAGACCAGTCGAATAAAACCTTTATGTTATCACTAATAAAAAGAAGTCATTTTACAATAAAAATAATCAAAATGGCTTCTTTTTACTAGCAGTTTCCATCATGCAAGGCAGGGTATTTACAAGGTGAAAATACTTAGATAATAAATTTTATTTTAGAGCTACCAATTTACATAAAGATGCTAGCTTTTGCAATAAGTTGAAAGTCATATCCACACCATTTCCTGTGGATTGTAAAGTTGAAAGAATAGCGAGAATTGTTCAATAAAGTTATAACTTCTCTTGTTCTCACAAAACCTCAAAATACATCATAATAAGTAAAGATACTATTTCTTACCAATAGATAAAGGGGAAAGATAATCATGAACCCTTCGATATTAGCAGTACAAATATGGGTTAATGAAACATATAGGGGAAGAGAAGGCTTTAACCCATCACCAGAAACTGGGAAAGCAGGATTATCTAGTATTTATGCTCTTATAAGAGCTTTACAGCTTGAATTAGGGATTTCAACACCGACTGATAACTTTGGTCCTGGAGCATCCACATTGTATAAGGCTTGGGGAGAAATGGAACTTGGTAAAGTACCTACAGATGAGATTGGAAAAAGGATTGTTACCATTCTTCAAGGGGCTATGTATTGTAAGGGGTATAATCCAGGTGGTTTTACAGGTCGCTTCGAAGAAGGAACACAAGCTGCAGTCTTAAAATTACAGACAGACGCTGGCCTACCGATTCGTGATGGAAAAGTATATGATTATGTATTCAAGGCTTTTCTATCCATGGATGTATATGTCCTCACCATCGGTGGTGATACACGTGTTAGAGAAATACAAAAAGACCTTAACTACAATTATTTTACTACTTCTGGCGTTCAACCGACTGATGGTCATTATCAAAGCGGGACTAATAAAGCCTTAATATATGGAATCCAGACAGAAAAAGGAATACCTACAGGAATACAGACTGGAACAGTAGGACCACTAACAACAAATTCTCTTCCAACATTAAGGATTGGAAGTAGTGGACAGTTTGTAAAACTCTTTCAATATGCTTTATATGTTAATCATTTTGACCCTGGGCCATTTGATGGTTATTATGGGGAAAATGTTAAAGTAGCTGTTACTGCCTTTCAAGCGTTTGTAGGGTTACCTCCTGATGGAATTGGAAATATACAAACTTGGCTTTCTGTTTTAGTTAGTACAGGAGACCCCAATCGTAAAGGAACCGCATGTGATAGCATCACAGAAGTTACGCCAGCTAGAGCTCAATCTCTTATTGACTTTGGTTATCAAGTGATTGGGCGATATTTAACCAATGCTGAAGGGGGAATAAATAAAAAAATCCAGACAGGAGAAATAGAAACTATTTTTGAGAGTGGATTGAATCTGTTCCCTATTTTTCAAACGCATGGAGGAGAAGCTTCTTATTTTAATGAAGAACAAGGGAAAAAAGATGCTCGAGATGCCTATAATGCCGCCAGAAGATATGGATTTAAAAGAGGGACTACTATATACTTTTCTGTTGATTTTGACGCATTAGAATATCAAGTTTCAGACAATATCATTCCACATTTCAGAGGAATAAATGACTATTTGGAGAATAAAGGTAGTTATTATAAAATTGGGATATATGGGTCTCGAAATGTATGTTCAAGCGTCTCAGATGAAGGGTTTGCAACTACTAGTTTCATTAGTGATATGTCCACTGGATTTAGCGGAAACGTAGGATACCCCCTCCCTAAAAATTGGGTATTTGATCAAATATCTACTATTAGAGTTGGAACAGGGAACGGTTATATTGAAATTGATAATAACATTGCATCAGGGAGGGATTGGGGCGTTAGTTCTGCTGTCCCTTTAGATCCTTCTGTACGAAATGACATTTTTTTCTCACAGTTAGAAGCTATATATCAACTTGCATTAGAGAATGGTTATTCTGTCTCTCAAGCAAATATCGTAACATTACATGTACTTCGTGAGAGTGTATATAATAGTACATTATGGAATAATTTAGCAGGATCCATAGAGTCTGATTTTGTACACTTAGTAAAGAGTAGCATCGACATGCCTGTAGAAGAAATTTATGACCCTGCGAGTGGTATTTCTATAGGAGTGGAGCATTTTGCGGCCTCATTAAATAGTCTCTTGTTTTTAGACGGTGCTGTACAATCTGATTTTGCAGGATGGGCAGGGGATTTACTAACCGTAATGGAAGATGCTCTGGACTTAGTTAAAAAAGGACTTGGCCAGCACGACATTTTAAGTGCGGGCCTATATTTAATAAACAATCCTGATATTGGTACTTTCCCGCCAAAGGATTTGATTGCTGATGTTGATGCTTTCAATGTAGGGCACATTCTTCTAAATAATCGCTCTTTACGTTTGCCTGTTGTTCTAAAAAATTATTACGCAAACTTATATCAAAAGAGGTTTTCTTTGTTCCTTCAAAATAGGTTTCACAATAGCATCGAAGTCCTATACGAACAGTCAATTAAGATATTTAATAGTCCAAATCCTGTTCTAACAGCACAAAGAGTGGCTATCGTCGCGGCAGTTGGACCATTTGTTTATAATTTTCAACAAGGAGAAGATATGGCAACTGCTTTTACCAATATTATATATAGAAAAATTAGAAAGGAAACAAAAGAAAATTCAAATATAGGAAGAGAGCAGCGATAATCCCTCTACTTATATATACTATGATTTTAATAAATCCAATTCCATAGTATTTTCTATGTAACCTTCAACCCATTCCATCCTCCTTTATTACTTTAACTTGTTCATTAATTATTGTCAGAAATAATCTTATAAGGGTGTACTCTATACAATCAACAAGATGACTTCCCTTATTACTGTAAAATATTATACAACTGAATATAGTGTAAGATCTTTAGATTTATCTTTTATCGACAATTATTAATCAAGTGACATTAAAACAACCCCACCGTCATAGGTGGGGTCATTCTTTTACGGAGTAGTATGTGAAGTGCATGTACAATACTTATAGTATTAAGCCATCTCTTTTTTTGTGTGGGCTAGTCTTGACCATTTCTTTTTTAAGAAGATTGAATCGCTTTTTTTGTCTATCCGAACACATTAAGAACGACCTCACCACCATTAATGAGATCGTTCTTTGGACGGAATAGTATGTGAAGTGCATGTACAATACTTATAGTATTAAGCCATCCCTTTTTTCGTGTGGGCTAGTCTTGACCATTTCTTTTTTAAAAGATTGAATCGCTTTTTTTGTCTATCCAAACACATAAAGAACGACCTCACCACCATTAATGAGATCGTTCTTTGGACGGAATAGTATGTGAAGTGCATGTACAATACTTATAGTATTAGGCCATCCCTTTTTTGTGTGGGCTGGTCCTGTCTTTTTTTACAAATCATAGACCTAGTTCAATTCCCCTTTCGATACAACTCTAATAAGGAAGGAAGCAATGCTTGAAAAATGAAGTAAAGGGTAAATTTAAACGATATAAATGAGATTGGTTACTCTAATTATTTATACATATTTTTAATGCAAGCGTAAACATCTATATTTTTTCAGAATAATCAGTTAATGTGATATAATAATATACAGAAGCGAATTTCTAAAGAAAGTCGGCCTTATTCCCTAGAAAGGGGGTAAAGCGTATGACGGTATTCGAATCATTGATGCTTACTGTAACATTTGCTGGGCTAATTATGTCGGTGCTGTCCTTCAACAAAAGCGATAAAAAATAGATCGCCCTTATTTGCGTAGGGGGGCGATCTATTCGAGTAATAGCCGGCTCTATAAAGAAATCCGTTTGTGCAAGGCCGATAAGTGTGGTAGCACTTGCGGTCTTTTTTATTGTATGCTGTTACAGCTTGTATATGTTTAGAATAGCATAATTAAAACCTATTGTACAACGTATCAGCAATCGGTTAATAAGAGTTCGCACTTAACACGGTTTACAAGAATCAACAAACTGAAAGAAAAATGTTATCTAAAATGAGTAATTACTTTTGATAAAAAGCTTTGCCTCCAAGTTTTTCAATTAGTCGCGGCATTAATGAATAGAGTACACTTACACTATTCATATACCAGGGAAGATTAATTTCTCTTCTCCTTGTATATAAATGATCAGCAATTTTTGTGGCAACAACCTCAGGTTTAAGCATCCATTTCCCTATATTTTTTTGATATTCACCACTACGGTCCGCAACATCAAAGAAATTAGTTGAAATCGGCCCTGGATTAACTGCCATAACCAATACATCGAATGGCTTAAGCTCCATTCGTAAAGAGTTTGTATAACCTAAAACAGCATGCTTAGTGGCGGCATAAGCGCTTGACTTTGGTGTCGCTAGCTTTCCAGCTTGTGAAGCAATATTAATAATCTTACCTCTTTTGTTTTGTTTCATATGTGTTAACACTTGTTGAGTACAGGAAATCAGACCATATACATTTACGTCAAACATCCCTTTTACATCCTCTATTCTCGCATCATCTGCCTCAGTAAAAATGCCATACCCTGCATTGTTTACTAATACATCTATAGAAGTCACTTCCTCAAAAATCTGCCCAAACACATGTTCAACTGCTTTATGATTCGTTACATCCAGGGAATAAACAAAAACCTTCGTATGATATTTTCCTTGAATGTCACGTTGAATAGTTTGTAACTTATCGATGTTACGAGCTAGTAAAATAACGTTTTCCCCACGTTTGGCACATTCATAAGCGAGACAAGCACCGAGACCACTTGATGCTCCTGTAATCACAATATTTCTTCCACTCATCTCTCCCCCACCTTTAGTTAGCTTTATACAATGCCACACCCTTCTCATTATATGTGACAGACACGTCCCCCATATGAACTAAATAATCAAGTTGACCAAGAGTTTCTGACATCGTTAAGCCAAGTTCTTTTTTAAATATTTCCGGAAAGAGTTGTTGACAAACTTCAAAACAGCTTCTTGGTGTGCCCTTAAGCATTTCCTTCACTTTCATTGCTCGGTCATGTTGACGATTTAATCGTCGACCAATTAGCTCATGTACCTTTGTTATTTCTTTTCCATGACCACTAAATGCGGTAGATATATCATAATCTAGCATTTTGTTCAAAGACGTATTATACTGAATTTGAGGCTTCGGACGAGGACCTTCCATTATTTCAGCTGGTTCAATAAGCGGATTAGAGGAAATATGGGCGATGATATGATCCCCTGCTAGTAATACACCATCTTTCTCACGATAAAAGGATAAATGACTTTGTGCATGACCTAGAGTTTCTATTACTTTCCATTCAGGTAACCCCGGTATAAAATCATTTTCTGCTAACACACCTGTTAACGAACGTTGACACATCCACTTTAATGGCGCTTTTAATCGCTCCAAAAACATTAAGAACTGTTCTGGTAAACCAAGTTCATAAAATAGGGAAGCATAAAAATCATCATGCTTTTGAATAAATTCATCGGTTCTGAGTAACCAATCTTTGTTATAAGAATGTCCATAAATTGGGACATCTTCTGAAAAATAATCTAACAGACCAACATGATCTGGATGGTGATGGGTTAAAATAACTTGTTCAATATCTTGAGGATTAAACCCTAGATTTTTTAAACCAGTTTGCATTGCATCCCATGCCTCGTCCGTTTTAGGACCAGCATCAATTAATGTTAAAACATCTCCTTTTATTAAATAAGCATTCACATTCCCAACAGCAAAAGGAGTAGGGACCACGATTTTTCCTATATTACCATACCATTCTGAATTCATATTTGTATCCCCTTACTTTTTCAATCGTATATTCTTTAGTTTATCGTTTTTTTAGTAAAATGTCATTGAATTCCTTTTAACCCCCTAACTTTCTCTCATATCTATGTCGTAAGTAAATATAATGAATTATTACTTAGCAAAAAGAACGAGTAAACTACTACCTTACTAAATTAGGAGGGATTTTTCATGAAAACGGGATTTATTGGAGCGGGAGCTATGACACAGGCAATGCTAGTAGGTGCACTAAAAAAACAAGCACTAAAGTGTGATGACGTGTGGGTAACAAATAAACATAACAAAACAAAACTTGCTGCTCTCTCCACCAAACACCATATTCACACAACGTATGACCTCTCTAAATTCATGGAAAATATTGACTTGTTAATTTTTTCAGTTAAACCAAAAGATGCCTTTGATTCCATTCAGGCGATTAAACCATATTTATGTAAAGATGTACTCATTATTAGTTTAATGGCGGGCATATCGACAAGGCTGATGGAAGAAATGATAGGAATGGAAATAGCCATTTCTAGAGCAATGCCTAATACATCTGCCGCCATATGCAAATCTGCGACTGCGTTTACGTTTAATCCTTACACGAATGAAAAGCAAAAACAGATTGCGTATTCTCTTTTTCAATCCATTGGAACCGTCACAGAAATTCCAGAGGAGCAGCTTGATCTTGTCACCGCATTATCAGGAAGTGGACCTGCATACTTTTATTATTTAATAGAACAAATGCAGCTTGCAGCAGGCAAGCTTGGTATGGACCAAAGGACTGCTAAGCTTTTGATTCAACAAACCCTGATTGGAGCTGGAGAGATGCTGATAACTTCCCCCAAAGGAGCATCAGCACTTAGAGAAGATGTAACAAGTTCAGGCGGAACAACAGAAGCAGGACTGCAGGTACTTCAACAATGTCACGTTGATAAGGCATTATACCAATGCATCGAAACGGCCACGCTAAAGGCAGCCTCACTACGCAAAAACGTTCAACAAACGATAACTACTCAAATAAAGAACGCGTAATGACTAAATATAATCAAAGAATGCTTGTTATTCATTCGACGTTCATGCTGTAGGGTACGAGGAACGTGAGCACATTTTTTCCTTCCCACTTTTCACCTTGTTATAATGGAATCGTCTAAACGATTAAAACAAGTAACCGTTGGAGGGATAAGATTGACGACAAAACTTTTTGAAACAATTCAGTTAGAAGGGTTAGCATTAAAAAACAGAATCGTCATGGCACCGATGTGCATGTACTCTTCTCACGATGAAAATGGGAAAGTAGAAAATTGGCACAAAACGCATTATACGAGTCGCGCAGTAGGTGGTGTAGGGCTGATAATACAAGAAGCAACTGCTGTGACTCCACAAGGGAGAATATCCTCACGAGATTTAGGGATATGGTCTGATGAACATATAGAGGGCTTAACTGAGCTTGTTACTCTTGTGAAGGAGCAAGGAAGTAAAATAGGAATTCAGCTTGCGCACGCTGGAAGAAAAGCAATGGTTGAAGGTGAAATTATCGCTCCATCACCCATTCCCTTTCATGATAATATGCAAACACCAAAAGAAATGAGTTTGGAGGATATTTATTCAACGATCTCCGCTTTTAAAGAAGGAGCTCTTCGGGCGAAAAAAGCCCATTATGATGTAATTGAAATTCATGCCGCCCACGGATATTTAATTAATGAATTTTTATCTCCTCTAACGAATCATCGAACAGATGAATTCGGAGGCTCTCCTGAAGGAAGATACCTTTTTTTACGCAAAATAATTGAAGCCGTAAAAGAAGTATGGGAAGGACCCATATTCGTTCGTGTTTCGGCTCATGATTACCATCCAGATGGATTGCAGGCAGAAGACTACATAAACATAGGGGCCTGGATGAAGGAGCAAGGAGTAAGCGTAATTGACGTAAGTTCAGGAGCAGTCGTTCCCGCGAAAATCCCAGTATTCCCTGGTTATCAAGTCAAACTATCTGAAACAATTAAGCATGGAGCTGACGTTAAAACGGGAGCAGTCGGGCTGATCACAAATGGGTGGCAAGCAGAAGAAATCCTTCAAAATGATCGAGCTGACTTAATCTTTATTGGGAGAGAATTGTTAAGGGATCCATACTGGCCAAGAAGCGCAGCTAAGGACCTTGATGTTGAAATCGACGCACCTAAGCCATACGAACGAGGTTGGTGACGTTAATTAAAGTAGAGTAATTGTAGTGAAACGGCGAACTAAATCGAGTTCGCCGTTTCACTTTTTTGAACTTTTGCCCCGATTGCAGTGAGGGGTGGAAAAACTAAAGTAAAACAAGTTCCTTCTCCTAGTTGACTTTGAACGTATACTCTTCCTTTCATCAGTTGAAGGATTCGATATGTCACCATCATTCCTAATCCCGTACCATTCTGATCTTTAGTCGTAAAATAGGGCTCTCCAATACGTTGAATCTGGTCCGCGCTCATCCCTACTCCAGTATCACTGATAGAAATGACTACTCCTTTACTAGTTTGCTTTGCTTTGATCCTCAATACCCCACCACTAGGCATCGCTTCAATACTATTCTTCACAATATTTAAGAGCGCCTGTCTGAAAAGCTTTTCATCACCTAATACTTGAATATCGGAAAGGTCCGTTTGAATGTTTACGCTATTCATATTCGCCATCGGGGAAATAATTTCTAGCAATTTCTCGATATCCTTCTTTATATTTAAAGGGACAAAATGATGTAATGTTGGCTTTGCGAAAGTTAAAAAGCCATTAATAATACTTTCAGCTCTCTCTAGTTCAGCTAAAGACAACTCAAAATATTGTAGACGCGTTGCGTCCACTTCCGTTTCCTCAAGTAATTGTAAAAAGCCTTTCGTCGTTGTTAAAGGGTTGCGAATTTCATGACTGACGCTTGCAGCCATACTACTAACCATTTCTAATTTTTTGGCGTGTATAATTTTATCATTTACAATAAAGTGCTTGACCATAAATTCAATGATTAAGATCGTTAACAGCGCACAAGAAGCACTGAATATTATTCCAAAAAACATGAGATTCAAAGGAATATGAAAATTCCAAACTAGATAGGACACTATATAAACAAATAATGGTGACACAGAAACAAATATACTACCAACCAGTATTCGTTTTTTACTTGAATACAATATAAATCGATTCGACAACATTCCCGCAAAAATAAGGAATACACCAGTTGTAATAAACGTACTCATTATTCCATCTCCCTCAATAAAGGAGCGAGCCGTAACCGTTACAATATACAACCCTATACTAACTAGAGGACCGCCATATAATCCTCCTAAAATCATTGGAACCATTCGAAGGTCAAATTGAAAGTTAGATGTTAGTGAGATAGGAAAAAAGATGCAGAATAAAATGGAAAGGGAAGAACCGAAGAAAATAAAGATTCTTCTTTTCGGAAGACTAGAAAATAAGAGGACATTACGATCAAGAAGGAGTAAACTGGTTACCGTTACAATTAAAATAAATAGATAATTTAATAGTAATATTTGTAGCATAGACTCAACACTCATACAATTCCCCCTAAACCGCCGACTAATAATATCCTATAAACAAAATAACACATTTAAAAATAGTTTAATAGAAATGTTACAAGAACACAATTAGAAAATTTAGAAAATTTAATTTTTAGTTACATTTTCCTACATCCCCCCACAAAAATAAAATACCTATTTTAACAAACATTCAGTAAAAAAGACTGTGACGAAAGAAGATGGCTCCCATTCTTCTTTCGTCACAACTTTAATACCGTATACCTTTACTCTGTCTGTAAAGGAACCTTTACCTCCAAAAAATCAGAGGCAATCACACAATTGTCAAATAGCTGCTTTGCTTCTGCCTCTAATTGACGACCGTCCTCCTCTGTATAACGAGAGCTAATATGAGTGAGCAAAAGCAGCTTCGCGTTGGATTTTTTTGCGATATCAACAGCTTGAGAAATCGTTGAATGATAATACTCCCAAGCCATCTCTTCATTCCCATCTGCAAATGTAGCTTCATGAACGAGAACATCTGCATCTTCTGCTAATTGAAGGGCTGCAGTACATGGTCTTGTATCACCCAATATCGTTACAACCCTTCCCTTTTGACTGTCACCTAAATAATCAACCCCGTTGATGACGGACCCATTTTCTAAAACCACTTTTTTTCCTTCTTTAAGCTCACGGTAATACGGTCCAGGCATCATGCCTTGCTCTTTTAGTTTTTCTACAAGCAACGGTCCTGGTCGCTCTTTTTCTTGAATGCGATAACCATACGAGTCAATGCCATGGTCTAGCTTTTTGGCTTCGACAATAAAATCCTTATCTTCAAATAGAATGCCTTCTTCGATTTCCATTATATTTAAAGGGTATTGTAAATGCGTTTTGCTAACGGAGAGTGTCACCGTTATAAATTCTTTCAATCCTTTCGGTCCATAAACGGTGACTCCTTCTTTTCCTCCTTGGAAAGAGCGACTCCCGAGTAGCCCCGGCAATCCATAGATATGGTCACCATGTAAGTGAGTAATAAATATCTTTTCAATTCTTCTGGGTTTTAAACGAGTATGTAATATTTGATGCTGTGTCGCTTCTCCACAATCAAAAAGCCAAACAGCCCCGCGCTCTTGAAGAAGCTTTAAAGCTACAGCAGACACATTTCTCAACTTGGCTGGCACTCCTGCTCCTGTTCCTAAAAAAAGTAGTTCCATCTTTCTCACTCCTTCCTCGTCATCATACCATACCTTTTGATTTTTAACGTTTATCCCTACCTATTTTATAGCGTAATCTCCTCTACTATCAAAGATATCCATTCACATCTTCAATTTTCAATAGAACTAGAGAAAAACCACCTACTATATTTATGGAAAGCAATGCTAGAAACTCCGTGCCATACATGAATGCTTCTGCAGATCGTTATACTTCTCCTGCATTATATACACTACTTTCACACATATTATGAATGACTGGCCTACTAAATCAAGTAATACCGATAGGAGATCATATTATCTTTAAAATACTCTTCCGTACGAAATACGAGCATCTACAATTTTACACCTCGGTCATGACCCTTTCTCCTTTCACTATACTTCCTTTAGAATTCATAAAGGTCTGTTGCATATTGGTTGCATAGTACGTTCAAAATGGCTAAAATATTGAATCAGTAAAGTGATTTTATATAAGAAAAGTGCTATCCTATTTAAGGAGCGCAGATGTAATGAATGAATAAAAAGTGAGGTCCTAATTGTGAACAATAACGGTACACCTGCTAGTCTCATTATGATATTTGGTGCAACAGGAGACTTAGCCAAACGAAAGCTATTCCCTTCGTTATTTCATTTATTTAGAAAAGGTAGAATTTCTAAGAAATTTGCGGTCGTTGGCGTCGCACGAAGAGACTGGACACATGAAACGTTTCAATCACATGTGAGAGACTCTGTTTTAACATCGATTGGTCAAAGCGAAGATATTGAGGAATTTATTTCTCATTTCTACTATCAACCACATGATGTTTCGAACTCTGAATCATACATAAAGTTAAAAGAATTAGCTGACCAATTAGATACGAAATATGAACTTCAAGGAAATCGAATTTTCTATTTAGCTATGGCGCCTGAATTTTTTGGGACGATTACAGACCATTTAAAATCAGAAGGATTAAAGGACACAAATGGCTTCCATCGTTTAGTCATCGAAAAACCATTTGGACATAACTTACCTTCTGCCGAAAAGCTAAATACTCAAATTCGTGAAGCATTTATTGAAGATGACATCTATCGAATTGACCATTATTTAGGAAAAGATATGGTTCAAAATATAGAAGTTATTCGATTTGCCAATGCATTATTCGAACCACTTTGGAACAACCGCTATATTTCTAATATTCAAGTTACTTCTAGCGAAACACTAGGAGTAGAAGAACGTGGAAGATATTATGAAAAAAGTGGTGCATTACGAGATATGGTTCAAAACCATATGCTACAAATGGTTGCTCTTCTTGCTATGGAACCCCCAATACGTTTAACGACAGATGAAGTCCGTAGTGAAAAAGTAAAAGTGTTCCGTGCTCTTCGACCAATTGAAGGAGAAGAGATTGAAGACTACTTTGTTCGTGGACAATACGATAAAGGGAGCATCACCGAAGGGGATTTAACAGGATACCGAGATGAAGTCAATGTAGACCCAGAATCAAATACGGAAACGTATGTGGCTGGGAAACTAATGATTGATAATTTCCGCTGGGCTGGCGTACCTTTCTACATTCGTACTGGAAAACGTATGTCCTCTAAAGCCACAAAAATTGTCGTACAATTTAAAGACATTCCAATGAACTTGTATTACAATCCAGAAGAACCACTCGCTCCAAATTTACTAGTCATTCATATTCAACCAGAAGAAGGGATTACCCTTCACTTAAATGCAAAACATTCTGGCGATAAATTGAAAACAAAGACAGTAAAATTAAGCTATTCTAATACAGGTATTCATGGCATGAACACGCCAGAAGCATATGAAAAACTTCTTCATGATTGTATGCTAGGTGATGCAACAAACTTTACTCATTGGGATGAAGTAAAGCTTTCTTGGAGCTTTGTAGATAAAATTTCTGAATACTGGGAAAGAACGGAAGAAAAAAGCTTTCCTAACTATGCTTCAGGCTCTATGGGGCCTAAAGCAGCTGATGATTTACTAGAAAAAGACAACTTCTTCTGGTGGCCTATCCATAACCTAGAAGTAGATAAATGTTAAGGGAGAAAGGAACGAAAACAATGAAAATTTATGATATTACAGCACCAATTTATACTGGCATGCCAGTATGGAAGAACTACCCTAAAAAACAACCAGCTATTTCTACAGAAACTAACGGTCATGTGACGGAATCTCGTATTTCACTAGACGTACACACAGGAACACATGTCGATGCACCGTTACACATGATTAATGATGGTGAAACGATTGAAACGATTGGGATTGAAGAATTGGTTCGAAATATAAAAGTGTTAGATTTGACAAAAGCAGAAGGTAAAATCTCAAAACAAGATATCTCCTCATTAAATATAGAAAAAGATGATTTTATATTATTAAAAACGAAAAATTCTTTTGACAAAGAGTTTAACGTTGAATTTATTTATGTTGCAGAAGATGCTGCTCAATTTCTTGTTGAAAAAGGCATTTCTGGAGTAGGAATTGACTCTCTTGGCATCGAGCGTGCACAAGACGGCCACCCTACTCATCGAACATTAATGAGCAATAATATTATCATCGTTGAAGGACTACAGTTAGAAGATATCGAAGCAGGCGAATATTTTATGGTTGCTGCTCCTTTAAAAATCCAAGGAACAGATGCATCACCAGCGCGAATTTTACTAATGGACAAGATGTAAACGGTAAATGAACCTGCACGAGACTCGAACACACACAGTGACTGTCACTGTGTGTGTTTTTTGTATAAGTCGATTCCTTTCTTTTCAAGGATTCAGTACCTAAAAATTCTATTTTCAGATTAATTATTCTTTCCCTCAATACATTTTCACCATTATTATGCTTATTTAATATTTGCTATAACAAAAAATGCATATATTTAATAGAAGAATGCTTTCCTTCTATATATATGTGAAAAGCTACTCCCCCCTTTGTGGAATTGAAATAATGTTACACTGTTTTATGTTACCCTTTAGTCTAAAGGCTATTTTTCAGTTAGAACTATAAGGTCGAAAAAAGAACGGATAATTAATAAAAAGCCCTATTGTGGAGTAACGAAAATCACTTGTATGCTAATATAAGGAAGTTACTAGAACTATTCAGCATTATAGAAGGACTTGTTGTGAAATCGCACAAGAACTCTAAGGAGTGTTAATGAATGTTAGAAAAAAATAAAAGCATTACATATTCAGGCGAAAGAATAATTGATGCTCTAAAAGAGGTAGAGCTTATTTTAATTTCATTACATAAGATGGGTTCTTACTTCGGTGAGAAATTTTTAGAAGATGGAGAAGCACAGCATAGAGCTGAATACGAAAAAGAAACAACACACTTTATTGATGATTGGAAAGTGGCGAATAGACTAGCTACAATTAGAACGATATTATCAGAGAAATTTGATGATACACTTGGAGAAGATGATATGGATGATATTGAAAGGGCTATGGAAGGTATCAAATATTGATCTAAAACCAATGATAAACCGTAAATTAAGTACTAGGGACGTTAATAGAAAATCATATGACAAGTTCTTTCAACTTAAAAATTGATCCAAACTTTTATAAAGAGTTTAATCCATTCAATCAAAGTGGATTCTTTTTTGTTAGTGGGACAATAGTTAAATGTAAATAAAGCCGCGCCTAAAAAAGCTACACAAAATCAGTTTTTACTGAATTCGTGTAGCTTAAATTGACACCTAAGGAGAACAAAATGAACTTATTTCTCCATCCATTCAGTATGGAAAATCCCTTCTTTATCAACACGCTGATACGTATGGGCACCAAAGTAATCTCGTTGAGCTTGAATTAGATTCGCTGGTAACGTTTCAGCACGGTAGCTATCAAAGTAAGCCAATGCTGCTGAGAAAGATGGTACAGGAACACCATTTTGAATTGCGACGGCAATCACTTCGCGAAGGGCTGATTGATAGTTCTCAACGACACCTTTAAAGTATGGATCAAGCAATAAATTCGGTAGGTCAGCATCTCGATCATATGCTTCTTTAATCTTTTGTAGAAATTGGGCACGAATGATACAGCCTCCTCGGAAGATCATCGCAATCTCTCCGTAGCTTATATCCCAACCATGATCATCTGATGCTGCCTTCATTTGGGCAAAGCCTTGGGCATAGGAACAAATTTTACTCATGTAAAGTGCTTTTCTAATGGATTCAATGACAGCTTGCTTATCCCCCTGGAAGTTTTCCGCTTTAGGACCTTTCAACACTTGACTCGCTTTTACGCGCTCCTCTTTTATTGCAGATATAAATCTTGCAAAAACAGATTCTGTAATGATTGGGAGAGAAACCCCTAGGTCTAGAGCACTTTGACTTGTCCACTTTCCAGTTCCTTTTTGACCAGCTTTATCAAGGATCACATCAACAAGTGGCTTACCCGTTTCCTCATCTACTTTGGTGAAAATATCGGCGGTAATTTCGATTAAATAGGAGTCCAACTCTCCTTTATTCCAGTCTGAGAATACTTCATGAAGTTCCTCAGCTGATAAACCTAAAACATGTTTCATTATAGAATAGGATTCAGCAATTAATTGCATATCACCATACTCAATTCCGTTATGTACCATCTTCACATAATGCCCGGCACCATCAGGACCTATGTAGGTCGTACACGGCTCCCCATTCACTTTGGCTGCGATATCTTTTAATATAGGAGCAACTAAATCATATGCTTCTTTTTGACCACCTGGCATGATTGATGGACCTGTTAGTGCCCCTTCTTCTCCACCAGAAACACCTGTTCCTATAAAATGAAAGCCTAGTTCACTTAGCTTTTTATTTCGTCTAATTGTATCTTCAAAAAAGGTGTTTCCACCATCAATAATTATATCTCCTTTATCCAAGTGTGGAATAAGTTGTTCAATCGTCGCATCCGTCGCTCCTCCAGCTTTAACCATAAGAAGAATTTTTCTTGGTGTTTCTAAAGACTGAACAAATTCCTCGATACTATAAGTTGGGTGAATATTTTTCCCGTTTGATTCAAGCATCATTTGCTCGGTCTTTTCATTGGAACGATTGTATACAGATACTGAATACCCTCTACTTTCAATATTCCATGCTAAGTTTTTTCCCATTACTGCTAAACCGATGACACCGATTTGTTGTGTAGCCATTTAAAAACATTCCCTTCGTGAATAAAGATTGTTCAATGATGAACATGATTCTTATACTGTAACAAGGTTCAAACCAAGTTTCAAATAATACGCTGTGAAATGATCTACTTTCCTATTATGACCAGAGCTATTAATTATCTCTCAAAAAATCTTTATTAAAACTTGTTCCCTCTTCCTTTGATGTTGTTTCTTTATCACGAATTTTCATACCTTTTTGGACAATGTCGTTTCCAAATTTATTTCGCAAGTCATCCATCGCCTTAAAAAGGGGTTCAGCCTTTGCCTCTTTTTCATATGAAAATAAATCTAACTGTTTAATCGCTCCTTCTTTCTCTACTAAATCATTCGTTGTAATCCCTAGTAATCGAACAGCATTTCCATTCCAATGCTGTAAAAACAACTCTTTAGCAGCAGCAAGGATTTCCTCTTTCTTAGACAAATAATTTGTTTGCTTTTTACTCCTCGTTATCGATTCGCGATTTTTAAAACGAATTATAATGGTTATCGATTGCGCAACGAGGTCTTTCGATTGAAGACGGCTTGCCACTTTTCCTGCCAATTGATTTAAATGATGTAAAAGCTCTTGCTGATTACTAACGTCCCTCGGTAATGTCATAGAGTTCCCAACTGATTTAAAATCATTTATCGAATCTGGATCAACTGTTCGTTCATCCTCTCCGTTAGCACGTTTCTTTAAGCGCGGACCATTTATCCCTAATAATCCCTTAAGTTTAATATCATCCGCTTTAGCCATTTGTTTAATCGTCTCAATGTTAATCGTTTTTAATTTTTTTGCTGTCTTTTCACCCACACCATGCATTTCTTGCACTGGAAGGGGCCATAATTTCACAGGGATATCTCGTTTTCGTAGCACCGTAATACCTAACGGCTTTTTCATATCAGAAGCCATTTTCGCTAAAAACTTATTAGGAGCAATTCCAATACTACATGGTAAATCCAGCTGATCTTGCAGCCTCTTTTGAATCGAGTTAGCAATCTCAAGGGGGCTCCCTAATTCAAAGCTTTCTGTTATATCCATATAGCCTTCATCGATGGACACTGGTTCAACAAGTTTTGTATATTGTCGAAGTACATCGAACATAGCTTTCGAGGCTTTTTGGTAACGGTCAAAATTAGGACGTAAAAGAATCAAGTCAGGACAACGTTTTTGTGCCTCCCAAACAGACATCGTCGTTTTAACACCGAGTCTTCTTGCCTCATAGCTACACGTTACAATGATTCCTCTTCTTTCTTCAGGGTCCCCTGCTATTGCAATTGGCTTACCTTTTAAGGTAGGATCATATGCCATTTCAACAGAAGCATAAAAACTATTCATATCAACATGAAGAATAACCCTTCCGCTTTTCGGATAATATTGCTTCATCTTCTTTCTCACCTTATCTATCGTATATAATGGTAAATAGAAAAAGCATGTCTCATTCAGAGCATGCCCTTACACCTTTACAGTTTCTTCTAAATAAGCTTCGATTTCTTTCATTCCACCTAAGCTTTGTACCAAAATGTCGGCATCAACAAAGGTAATTAAACGATCTTCTAGATGCACAATTCCTGTAAAATACTTTGTTTGGGAATAAGCTAGTAAGCTGACTTGCTTAATTTGGTCTTTTAAAATATCAATGATTTCTTTTGCCTCTTTAACCATCACGCCAAAAGAGAAAAGTCCCTCTGTCTGTATAACAATGATTCGTGCATCTTCCACCTTTGCAGGTGACCCATACAGAATCTGCTCAAAATCAAGCACAGGGACCAACTCATTTCGAATATCAACCATTCCACGTACATAGGCTGGTAAATGTGGGATAGGATTGATAGTGGTTACTTTCTCAATTGACATGACATGCTCAATCGGAAAAGCGTACTCTTCACTCCCTGATTGAAAAACGACAATTTTTTGATCTTCACTCATGAGTAACCCTCCTATTATGACTTTCATTATTGCCTTCCTTTTCTATTATAAGAATACCATATTTTTCATCACATTGAATAAAAAATAGGAAGCGCTATGATCAGCCGATAAGCAATCGGAGCTTGCAACGCCCCTATTTTCTGGTAGTGCTTTGCATTCATTTTAGTAAGTATCAAACTAACTTATCTTAATCTTCTTCTACTTCCTCAATAAACATATCATACTGAATTACATTAGAAATATTACTTTGTGCTACTTGTTCATGATAATTCCAATCTTCATCAATATAAGAGATATCATCAATATTCCCATTATATACTTCTTCTTTATCTGCCTCCGCTAACTTTTCAAGTGCTTCTTCCTCTGTTTCTGCGTTAACTTCAACTTTTAAAACCGCAATGTACGGCAATTCAATATAATATTTTTTCATATTGTTCTTCTCCTCCATTCATTTAGTGAATCTTTGTAGATTTCTTTCCTTAATCACAAAATGAAAATTTACTAAGCGAATTCATTTCATCAGTTTTTTAGTCAATCTAAAATTACGTTTCCGTTCATTTGTTAAAGAGTTGCACTTTAATCGATATCACCTCGTTCAAATAAAGTTTCGGATAAATGTATTGGTAGAAATAGTTCTTACGTTCTTTCAAGAAGTTGGTTGAATACAGTAAGACTTTGCTGTTGAGGATTATAAGCGATTTAAAATCGGAGTTTGTATGATACGCATTGTGATTTTTTTGCTACAGAACTGAAATAATCATCCTATCCGTAAATGAAGGTCAAAAGTATTAATAAGATCCCATTTTCATTAGGCTGGCATACATCACCCCTCCAATACTTTTTAATAAGGTACATCATAATAGCTCTTCAGCCTCTATGCCATGATGTGAAATAAATTATATATAAAATCTAGATTTAGTTCTAATGGCAACCTCCTATGGATGTTTATGATTAAGGAAAGAACCTTCAGTTTATTGAAAAAAACTGCAAAAAAATGCTTAATTACGTATAAAAATGAAGCTTTACATGCTAGGAGATAGTAGATATAATAGGGACATTCAAAATATGAGTGACAAAGATTTACCGAAAGCCGACTATGTGGGTCTTACATGTAAGGCACCTTTTAACCGCTTCGCTTTCATTTACTCCAAACCATATCATTTTGTTTTAGGTACTCCCGTTTTGGTATGATTGATCTCTAATTACCTTAATAAATGTTTCTAATCTGTTAACTGCTGATCATCCCCCATTTCGCTATACATTCACATTCCTCATCAATATTTCATAGCAGTCACACAATTGCAGTATTTATTAATAGATTTATCTATGTATCGAGGTAAGTAACGATATAATTGCGCCTCATGAATTACTTTTTTTGCTTGCTCTAAAAACAATAAAACAGCATCGGCATATACCGATACTGTTTTGTAGTATCATTTGATACGATTATTTAGATTGTTTTTGAAAGGTTTTCAGCGCCTCTCCCTCAAGGAAAGCCAAATACTACTTTACACTAAGCACTAGTCACTTCTTCAACAATAGAAACAACCATCTCAGCAAGCTTTACTAATTCTTGAACAGGCATTCTTTCATTTGTTGTATGAATTTCTTCATATCCTACTGCTAAGTTTACAGTCGGAATCCCGAAGCCTGCAATGACGTTTGCATCGCTTCCGCCTCCACTTGTTTGAAGACTGCTTGGACGTCCAATTTTTTCAGCAGCCTTTTTCGCCACTTCCACTACTTCATCGCCGTCTGCAAATTTAAAACCTGGATACATGATGTCAACTTCAACAGAAGCACTTCCCCCCATTTCAGCTGCCGCTGAATGGAATGCCTCTTTCATTTTCTCTACTTGAGCTTCCATTTTACCAGGTATTAACGAGCGTGCTTCTGCTAAAATATCGACTTGATCACAAACGATATTCGTTGCTTGTCCACCTGCAAACCTGCCAATATTTGCTGTTGTTTCTTCATCGATCCTACCTAATGGCATTCGGCTAATGGCTTTTGATGCTATTGTAATAGCCGATACGCCCTTCTCAGGTGCTACTCCAGCATGTGCCGTTTTCCCATAAATGACAGCCTTAACTTTTGCTTGTGTTGGGGCAGCGACAATAATATTTCCAACTTTTCCATCACTATCTAAAGCAAAGCCATACTTCGCCGTTACATAAGATGGGTCTAATGCCTTTGCTCCTACTAATCCAGACTCTTCTCCGACTGTAATAATAAACTCAATTTTACCGTGAGCAATATTTTGTTCCTTTAATACACGAACCGCTTCTAACATTACGGCGAGACCAGCTTTATCATCCGCGCCTAATATCGTTGTTCCATCAGAATAAATATAGCCGTCTTCTTTTAAAATAGGCTTCACTGACTTAGCTGGTACGACCGTATCCATATGTGACGTAAAATAGATCGTATCGACCCCATCTTTTGTTGCTGGTAATGTGCAAATTAAATTACCCGCACCATGTCCTGTAATTTCCATGGTATCATCCTCAACGACTAGAACACCAAGACTTTCAAATTTTTCTTTTAACACTTTCGAAATATGTCCTTCATATCGAGTTTCTGAGTCAATTTGCACTAATTCTAAAAATTCATTTACGATTCGATCTTGATTAATCATCCTTATACCCTCCAGTTATGTATTCAACTCCCTTAGTATAGCCTGAAAAGCTATATGTCACAATGAATACACTTAAAGAGGGATATTTCCGTGTTTCTTTTTTGGTCGATCTTCTTTTTTATTCCGCATCATTTCAAGCCCTTGAATTAACTTAATTCTTGTTTCACGAGGGTCGATAACGTCATCCACCATTCCTCTGCTAGCAGCAACATATGGATTTGCAAACTTTTCTCGATATTCTTCAATTTTTTCAGCACGAAGTTGCTCAGGGTTATCACTCTGATTAATATCTCTCGCAAAAATTATATTGGCAGCCCCCTGTGGACCCATTACGGCGATTTCCGCATTTGGCCATGCAAAAACTAAATCAGCTCCAATTGCTTTGGAATTTAGTGCCACGTAGGCTCCACCATACGCTTTGCGCAATATGACCGTAATTTTCGGAACAGTTGCTTCTGAATAAGCATATAAAATTTTTGCTCCATGGCGAATGATACCGCCATGCTCTTGTTTAACACCTGGAAAGAAACCGGTTACATCTTCGAACGTAATGATTGGAATTTGAAAGGAATCACAGAAGCGAATAAAGCGGCTTGCTTTATCAGACGAATCAATATCCAGCCCCCCGGCCATAATTTTAGGCTGGTTACATACAAGGCCAACCACTTCACCGTTCATTCTCGCAAGGCCAATCACTATATTTTTAGCAAACCCACTTTGAATTTCTAAAAAACTACCCTCATCGACTACCTCTTCAATTACTTTTCTAACATCATAAGGTCTGACTGCATCAAAAGGAATAGTGTCCGCTAAATTTTCTCGATAGTGATTCTCTAATCCAGCTTCCTTTATTGGGGGTTTTTCTTCGTTATTTTGTGGTAAATAAGATAATAATAAACGAACCTGCTCTAAAACTTCTTCTTCAGACTCTCCGCGGAAATGCGCATTTCCACTTATGGTATTATGTACTTCTGAACCACCTAAATCCTCTGCACTAATCTTTTCTCCTGTTACGGTCTCAATAACTTTTGGCCCTGTAATAAACATCTGACTCGTTTTATCTACCATAAAAACAAAATCAGTTATAGCCGGCGAATAGACGGCTCCGCCGGCACATGGACCCATAATAACCGAAATTTGCGGTATCACTCCAGAATAGATTGAGTTTCGATAAAAAATATGCCCATAGCCGTCCAGTGAAACGACACCTTCTTGAATTCTTGCTCCACCTGAATCGTTTAATCCAACGAAAGGGGCACCATTTTTCACAGCCAAATCCATTACGTTGGCAATTTTTTGAGCATGCATTTCACCTAATGCTCCTCCAAAAACGGTGAAATCTTGTGAAAATAAATAAATCGGTCTTCCATTCACTTTTCCATATCCCGTGACAACCCCATCACCAGGACCCTCAGCTTTGTCTAAACCAAAGTCATTACTTCGATGCTCAATAAATGGATTTAATTCAACAAAGCTTCCTTTATCGACTAGTAGCTCTATCCTTTCTCTGGCCGTTAATTTTCCTTTTTCATGTTGCTTGTCGATGCGTTCATCTCCACCACCAAGCTCTACCTTACGCTTTCGATCATATAATTCATTTATTTTTTCGTAAATATCCATCCTTATTAAATTTCCTTTCCGACTGGTTTTTCACACAACTCATACAATACCTTTTGCGTTGATTTAGGGTGAAGAAAAGCGATGTTAGCGCCTCCTGCCCCTTTTTTAGATTGCTGATTGATCATGTCAATTCCCTTTGATTTCAATTCTAAAATGCGATTTTCTATATTTTCTACCCCAAAGGCGATATGATGAATACCTTGCCCTCGTTTTTCTATAAATTGTGCGATAGTACTTTTTGAAGATAAGGGCTCTAACAATTCTAGCTTTATATTACCTCCATCTAGAAATGCTACTTTCACATTTTCTAGAATAACCTCTTCAACCTTTATAAGTGTTAAACCAAAAATATCTGTATATAATGGTAGCGCTTCCTCAATTGAGGGTACAGCTATGCCGATATGATCTACTCTTTTCATCTTTTACCATCCCCCTTTACTATCGTATTCGATGGTTATTGTCGAATTTCCTGCAAAAGAACAAAAAATAGTAAGCGTTTTCAAAATATATTATCTTGTCAATCAGATGGACTAAGCGTACAATAGTAGTGAAAATGATAGAAATAAGGAGTGTGAACTCTATGGGAAAGAAGAAAATGCAAAAGACGATTATTTATTTAATGTTATTTGCTATGATCGCATCAACATTATTCGCAGGTTTAGCGATGATTTTATAAATGTGATTAAGGATAACTTACTTAAGTTATCCTCTTTATCCTGACTCGTATTTCGCTTAATTTAAGGGTACAATCCCCGCTCTTTGTCCTTTCCCATTTATCACTCTCTTATCCTTTACCCGCCGTTTCCCTTCCTATTACTTCCCTTCATTAACAGTAGCTCCCATTCAATCTACTTGATCAAAATACTCCATTTATGAACAAAATGAGTGAAAAGGTATTAACTAGTTAATGATGACGTTATTTGAATATAGATTCGTGATACATTAAGACAAGCAAAATAAGTGATTCATTCCTTTTATCCATCTTGTAAAAACAACTGGATATCATTAGTGATTTTTTCAGGGTGAGTCAGTGTCACCATATGATCTGCATCTTTAATGAGGGTAAAACGGATCGATGGAACTTCTTGAAAATGTTCAGCGATTCGAAACATATCCTTCCATTCCTTATCTCCTTGAATAAAAAGAGTATTTACTTTTATCTCATGTAATCGTTCAATGGCTGGTGGTTCAGGCCAGGTCATCTCAAAATTTTCCCATTCCGTAAAAACTTTTTTCATATGATGTCTCGTCATATCATAGAGAAAGTCTTGGTGTGGACTTGACATCGTAATACGATAATTTGGTCCACTTAGCGACAGCTCTACAAGTTTCTTAACGTCTGGTGCAACAGCATTTACGCTTTGCATCCACTGAATGAATTCACTGGAATAAGTATATCCCGTTAATGAAGGAGCTAATAATACTAATTTTCTCACTTTATCAGGGAATGTAAGAGTAAAATCAGTTGCAATTTGTCCCCCCATCGAATGACCTACAAGAGTGACCTTTTTTAAACCAAGATGATCGATCAACTTTAGCAAATCATCAACATAATCGGTTGGTTCAGACGGTGATGGTGACTTTCCAGCGCCTCGACCATCAAAAATAACCACTTGGTTTGTTTTGGCTAAATGAGGTACGATAAAAACCCACTCCCTCATATCTACTCCAGGGCTATGAATCATCACAATCGGATCACCAGAACCGTGTACTTCATAATGTAAATCCATTTTTCTCCTCTCCCTCGTAAGATTTTATACTTATTTTGAATGTCATGTTTTGCTATTACATCTCAAGTGTATTTATAGACTGCTAGTCCCGTCAATAGCAAAACAAAAGAAGCGAACATTACAATTCCTACAACTTTTCACAAAATTATTTTCATAAAAATAGACGTTCATGAAGGAATGAGAACACAATATTGAATGTAAGAAAGTGCCTCCAAAAAATGGTCCTTCTCGGCATTTCATCCTGAAGACGGATAGATTCTCCCACTATGGTTTGTAGGTTTCGCTATACAAGACGATATAATGGGAATATAAGACATTTCGAGGTCCAATTAGGAGAGAAAGGGGCATGCGTCATGTTATTGGGAAGTATTTTTAAAAGACCGATGGTGATGTTCGTTTTATTAAGTAATGTGATTTTTTGGGTATTTTTAGCGTTAATTGGTGTATGTATGATGATTAATGTGCCGATGATAATTACAAATACTTTAATCATTATGTCAGCATGGTCCTCAACCTTTTCTTTTATTATTTTATTTAAAATTATTTATCCTCGGTTGAATCTTATAGATTTTATAAAACAACAATTTGCAACCAAACTTAGCTTCAATGTACTTGGAATAGCCATTAGCATTCAAGCATTAATCTTTATATGTTCGCTCATACTTCTACCAAGTACTGATAATATTCAATATTTCTCGAAATCACTTTCAGGTGTCACATTATTCCTATTCTTATTTTTCAATATTCTAGTAAGTGGACCTTTAGGTGAAGAACTAGGGTGGAGAGGATATGCTCTGAATGAACTTCAGAAAAAGTACTCACCTTTAGTTACTGCTATTATAACAGGAGGACTATGGGGTTTTTGGCACACACCTCTATGGCTACTAACTTCGGGGTATACTGGAATGAATTTAATAAAGTATTGTGGACTTTTTATGGTCGGAATCATATCAGTTACGATTATTATGACGTTTTTTTATAATTTAAATAAGAACTTATTCGTCCCCATAATCATTCATCAACTATTTAATTTTTTCATTCTAATTACAAAGGGAGAATTATTGGACATTTTATTTTACCACTCGCTTCTCTATTTTAGTGTTGCCTTCATATTAATAGTAATCAACCCAAAGCGTATACTATATTACGATGAGAAAGCTCCTTTCCACAAACCCTTGAAATTTTAACAGTGAATAAGATTTTTCATTTCACATAGATATAAGCATGCGCTTATATCTATGTGAATGCTATGAATATCAGTACCACATTTTTTGTTAGTATATATTTGATGTACAACCAATAAACCGTATCTTCGTACAACCTTATATCCCACTTTAGTACTTTTTCGTTGTTTTTCTCCGCGTTCACTCGTATAAACAATTTGCACGAATTTCATTCTCTATGCGCCATCTAAGTAAGTATTACTGTGAAAGTAGCAATTAAAAACGTCAGAATTAAATATCTGACGAGATTTTGGTTTCAATAGGAAAATTACTTGAGGTTACTCCAGAAATCAGAAAATATATCTTCATTCATTTTAAAATATACATCCATATATCCGTAATATATATATCCACCGCTAAGAAGTGTAAGCCTAACCGTAGAACCGTCATTTAATATAATACTTAATTCCCTAAAATTCTCTTCGCTTCTTGACTGTCGAATTGGATCTGAATCTAGACTTCTAGGGAAAGGCTTCGCCTTGTTTAGTTCTACCACGAAGGTATTTAATGTTTTTAAATCTGTAATGGGTTGATAGTTTTTGATACTGTTATTCCAATCACTGAAGGTTCTAAACTGGGCAGAAGATATATTCTCATTCATATTTAGTTTACCAAACACATCTTTGCCGTTCTTTATTGTAATTCCATTAAGGTTCTCATAAAATTCGGCATATATCTCCCCATTTTCCTCTTTGTAAGTCATAATTCTAAAGTCTTTATCGTATCCTGTAACAGAATAAACATCTGTTTTTGCGACAGTCGATGCAAATTCTTCATCATAGGCTTTTTGCTCACTCCACTCGTCTATTGTTCCTTTCGTTGTTCCAAGCTTTTCATCTATCATCTTTTTCGCAGCATCAGCAGTTATCTCTGTCTTAGTTTGCGTGTAAATTTTCCCGTTATAGACAATTAAGCCAATCATATTAGCATTCATTGTTTCTTTTGGTAATTTTATAGCTGGTATATTCACTCCGCCATCTTCCAAAACAACAGGTGAATTTGAATTTGTTGTATTATTTAAATTGGTTTTCAATAAAGTAAATGCTCCGATTGAGACAAATAAAGCAACAGCAACACCTATGCCTCGGACAATATTTCTTTTATTATCGCTTATTATTTCTTTTTTCGCCTGAGAAACGCCCATTTTACTGCGCTGTCTCAATTCATTCGGTATTTTAATTTTATCCATCTCATTTTTTATCTTATTACTCATAAAAACTGTCTCCTTTCAATTCATTACGGAGCTTGTCTAACGCTCGATATAAAATGGTTTTAGCCGTTCCTAAAGGCATATCGAGCATTTCTGATATCTCTTTGAAAGTTAACCCTTCGTAAAATCTTAAAATAACTACACTTTTTTCTTCTTCATTTAAACGCTCAATTAGGTCTCGAACCGTCAATTCTAATTCAATTTCTTCATTTAAATCAACGGATAAATTCGCCTCGAATTCAGGCTTTAATTGAATTATTTTCTTTTGCTTTCGAAGTAAATCTACGGAGCAGTTTATCGCTATTCTTATTAACCAAGTTTTAAAATGGTGAGGTTCTTTTAAATGTTTGATTGTTTTGAATGAACGATAGGCTGTTTCTTGGATCACATCCAGTGCATCGTTTTGATTTTTCACGTATACTAAAGCGATTCGATAAATATCCTGTTCGTATTTCTGAAATAATGTTAAAAAAGCCTTATCATTTCCTTTTTGAGCTTTCCTTACTAAATGTAACAATCAGTTGCCGCCTCCTTCATGACCTATCGTTTATTAGACGAACAAATTATTGATTTGGCTTTATATTTTTGAAAATATTTACTACTTATATATATCTTGTTAACTTCCAGCCAACTACTTTAGATAAAGCTCGGCCTAGTAAACTTTTATTGCTTTTTTCAAATTTCAATCAATGATTATAAATACGGAAGCCCCTTCTCAAATTTCTTTGGACGTTTCAATTAAAAGAGCGCTACCCTTCTACCTATCATTAAACATCAAATGCTTTACACCAAAGTAGTGAGAATTACGGCAATTCCGTTAAATGCTCCATGAATAATAATAGCAGGTAAAATAGAACCGGACTTTTCATAGGTCCACGCAAATATCAAACCAGAAATAAGATTTACAGGCAAAGTATTGTAAGTTGGAATATGAACAAGCATAAAGATGAAAGAACTAAAAAATAAGCCTGCACCGACTCCCCATTTCATCCTAAACCATTTATAGAGAAAACCACGGTAAAAGATTTCCTCGTAAAGTGGAGAAATAATAGCTGCTGAGATAAATCCAATACTAAAAGTAAACCACGTTATATTTACCTTTAATGATTCTGTTTTCCTATTTTCCACGCCAACCTGAAGGAAGTCCATCAAGATAACGATGAGAATACTAGTCACTAGTAAAACAATCATCCAGACGATTATCCATATCCAATAACTTTTTGAAAAAGAACGAAACCCAACTACTTTCCATTTCAAATGCTGAGGCCTTAAGGCAATAAAATACACTCCTAACGTAAAAATAATTGCCATCACAAAGCCTGTTAGTGTTCCCGAATATAGATGGTTTGAAAAAACTAGTTGAAATAATTCATTTAATAATAACTCAACTCCTATAGGCACAATAACGAGAGTGAGCAAAAGCAATAAACAAAGTTCCTTATACGTCCGCTCCATCGAGTTAAATACATTTTTCTCCATCATCTGTTTCCCCCTACACTTTATATATGTTACATTTACAATAAATGGTGACGTAACGTAACCTGCAAGTATTTTTTAGGAGGAATTATTTCTATGACCCATTTTTCTACAGGAGAGGTTTCAAAGAAACTCAATATGTCCTTACGAACCCTACGCTATTATGACCAAATCGGACTAGTAGAGCCTGCATTGAAAGAAGAGAATGGAAAGCGATATTATAGCTCTGAAAATATATTATTACTAGAAAAGGTTCTTCTACTAAAAACCACTTCCATGTCGTTAGAGGATATCAAAAAAATTATTAGGCGCATTACTATTAGCGAAACTCTTGCTATCCATAAAGAGCAGCTTGAAATCGAAATCACGCAGCTACAGCAATCAATGAATTATACAAATACGCTATTAAACATTATAAAACTTGAAGGCGATATTCATTGGGATCAACTATTACCTCTCCTCTCAGAAGAAAAACAATCCTTGAAGCAGAAAAGAAAGAAGGAAATTATGGAAGAATTATTTACCGAAGAGGAAGAAGCTACGTTAGCTGAACAACTTCCAAAAATGGAGAGTAACGAAGATCAAACAACGAAATGGATTAATATCATTAAACGAATCGAGATATGTATAGAGGAAAAAAAAGAACCTCACTCTCGAGATGGTCAATTAATTGCTGAGGATACTCTCCTTTTATCCAATGAAACCTTTAAGGGAAATGACGAATTAGCAGATAAGTTTTGGAATGCTCGTAAATCTGAAGAGGATTCTGCAAATATGAATTTATACCCTATTAACAAGGAGATTTTGACCTTCATGGAAGAGGCCATCATATTTTATGAAAGAAAGGCTAACAATCAAAGTTCTGATTTTTTTAGCTAGTACACATCGCTAGATGAATACGTATGAACAGCTTTGAGGTGAAAAATTCATTTTGACACGGTTGATCAAAATCCAATTGTTTATGGGATTGAGGAAATAAAAGAGGAAAAGCTTTTCTTATTATCTCTATAACTCTATTTATTTTACCTAGAGATATTGAGTGGGAGAGTAGAAAAAGAGAAACCATTTCATGCAAGTGGAATGGGTAAAGTATTTTATTGGTCTAAAGTGAGCAAGACTACAGGGGATACCTTATTCTATTCGCACTCGGACAATAAAAAAAATAGATAGCCTTAAAAATGGAAAGGTAAGGTAAAGGTGAAAAAAAAGAAAGTAATTATTTTTACACTTTTATTAGTCGCAATAACAATAATGTTGATTGGTTGGTCAGCTTCAAAAGGAAAGCTGTATGATTATAACTACTCAGAAGTAGCTAAAAAATTGGAACTATCGCCATTAAACGCAAAAATCCCCACTAAAGTACCTTTTGATGAGATGCAACTTCAGAATTTTAGTTCTAATAGTCAGCAAGTTGAATTTACACTATTCAATGTAGACAAACAGTCTTTAACAATCAAAATAATAAAAGATGAGATTAAGTACCCAGAAACAATAAAAAAAGAGACTATTAAAATAGGAGATAATTCAAATGGTATCTATATACCAGAACACTCTGGCAAAAGAATTATTTTATGGAAGCACGGAGGACTCTCTTATGAAATAGCCTTTGGCTATAAATTAACTCCTATTGAGGTTAGTAAAAAGCAGTTAATTAAAATGGTAGAGTCATTTGAATAAAAACCATGTTTAAAGAGAGAGGTTTCTTGTATTATTCCTATTTAGCTTTAGAGGCATTTAATTGTAGATTTAATAGGAGTTATTTGAATTCAAGTCTTCGACTCTTGGGCACATTAATTGAATAAGCTCCCAAGAAAAATAACCAATAATATAATTTAAATAGGCGTATTGATAAATTAAATAGAGGATACGCCTATTTTTTACTCAATCGCAACAAGTTTTTTAAATAACAGCAAATTTGAAAAAAATCGACCACTTTTCACTTATGAATTTTGACAATTCCATCCCCTAATTAGAAACACTTAATCTCAAAATAAACTAACATTTCTCATCCAGAAAATATCCTTATTAGTAAGTCTAGAAAGAAAGCATTGCACCACGTTCATCAAATACAGATGCAGGGTTCCAAGCAACCTCCCAAAGATTGTTTTCAGGATCAGCGAAATACGCTGTTCTTCCTCCCCAAAAAGCATCGCTCGGCTCTCTTAAAATATTTCCCCCAACTCTTCTTATTTCTTCAATCGTTGCATCAACTTGTTCCCGTTTATCTACATTTATAGCAAGGGTTATTCCTTTAAATGTATCTTTATCATGGTTTATTTGAACTCCCGCATCTTTAGCTAATTCTTCGATTGGAAAAATAGATAGAATAACACCGGCTGTTTTGAATGCAGCGTAATGATCAGAGCTTATATCGTTTTCTTCCCACCCTAATTCTTGATAAAAAGTACGAAGCTTTGGTAAGTTAAAAGCTCCGATTGTTATTAAGCTGACTCTTTCTGGAACCATAATTAGATCCTCCCATTATTAATTCAATTAAAAGACACTGGTTTGATTTTATTTAACTATACTAATTTATTATTTCATCACATTCTTCCTTCACTTTTTTCGTAAATACTTAGCTTTCTTTAGAGGCTTTGTTCAAGTCAATGGACCATTTGCTCAATATTAAAATCCTTTATTATCAACACAAGAATCTTAATCAGCCTTTATTTTAGCTGTTTTAGTATGGATGGTTGCTTTCTATACCACGAGGGCAAATTAAAATTATTGGTCAGATAATTTTCCGCTAGTAAGTATCTCAAATAGTTCCGCTGACTCATCCTTGCCTAATTGAATATATTGGCTTGCAGCGCCTATAACAAGTTCCACTTGCTCATTGTTAGGACTTATCCAAAGTTCATATAACACTACTTTTACTTGTATATCGGGATTTTTATATATAAATACAAATTTGTAATCAGCAGGGCGTACCATATTTACTTTTGCGGTTTCCCAAACAATATCATCTACTATCTTTTTCACATTTTGAACTTGCTCATTATCAGTGATTTCTCTAAGGTCTTCATATTTATTCTCATCACCAATACGTTTTTGGATTTCTATATATTGTTCTTCTGTTTCTATTCCGTTTGAACAACCTCCAATAATGATTGCAATGAAAACAATAAAGTATTGAAAGCTTTTCAATGTTATCTCCCCCTTTTTTCATTAGACGTCTTAAATTTCAAAAAGTCTCCATTTTTCCCTTTAATTATAACATTCCTTAAATGTAACAATTTTTTTAGGAAAAAGCCTATTCTAAAACGACAGATTGATGAACTATTTTAGAAATCTAAAGGACTATAGCTTTTTTGAGTTTATAAAAATGGATTTCATTCAACTACTGCAACTTTTGAGTGCAATGAATTCATTTGTATGCATGGAAGAGCTTTCACTTCTCACTTTCCATTACGGTACTAGACTAAAAAGAAAAGAAAGATTAATATGATTTAAATAATGGCACTATGTTCAGTGACAAATTGTAGAGAGAACAATAACGTTACGTTACACTGATATAAGCCATTCAGGTTAACAAGGTTACATTCACTTGAATCCTTTGCTCAAACAACCAAAGATCAAATCGATTTTAGTCTAATATTTATTGTACTTAAAAGGATTAATACGTTATAAAAGGAAAGAACTGAATATATAAACAATAGTGATTAGCAATACAATAGCCTCTTCATAAATCATATGACCGTATGAAATGAATACTGACTAACAGAGCAATGCGCTATCACGAAAGAAAAACATTCAAAGAAACAGTAACATTCATTAGGAGATGAACCCATGAAACCTATATCAATTTTAATAGCAGATGATGAAGAAGAAATTGCCGACCTTATTGCCATCCATTTAGAAAAAGAAGGATACAAGGTCATAAAAGTGTTGGATGGAGAAAAAGCGATTGAAGTGATTCAAACTCAGCCGATTGATTTATTAGTTTTAGATATTATGATGCCAAAAATGGATGGATATGAAGTTACCAGGCACGTTCGGCAGCAACATAATATGCCCATTATTTTTTTAAGTGCAAAAACATCTGATTTTGATAAAGTCCAAGGGCTAGTAATTGGAGCGGATGATTATATGACGAAGCCCTTTGCCCCCATTGAACTTGTAGCCCGTGTAAATGCTCAATTACGACGATTTATGAAGCTGAACCATCAACTACCCATAGAGGATCACGCTAGTTTAGAATTTGGTGGATTAGTCATTTCTTCCGAGCAACGCACCGTTATGCTTTACGGTGAAAAGATTGACTTAACTCCGAAAGAGTTTGACATCTTACTATTACTAGCGAGTAACCCGAAAAAAGTATATAGTGTTGAAAATATTTTTCAACACGTGTGGGGCGAAGCATACTTCGAAGGAGCCAATACAGTCATGGTCCACATCCGTACGTTAAGAAAAAAACTAAAAGATGATCAAAAGAAGGACAAATTGATTAAAACGGTATGGGGGGTTGGATATGCATTTAATGGCTAAAATCAGACGTAGTTTTCGGGCAAAAATAGCCGTGTTAGTTAGTTTAAGTATGATCTCATCTGGAATCGTAACTTATACAATGTATAAAGTACTGCAAATCCTTTATCGTATGATGGCGTGGGCTCAATTTGAGAATTTCTCATTGGTCCCACTGCGCATTTTTTTCGAGGAAATTGAATATTTTTTTGTTTTATTTATCTTTTTCTCGTTTTCTATTTTGTTTTTCTTTCTCTTTTCGAAGCCTTATGCAAATTATTTCAACGAGATATCAATGGGCATCACTCACCTTGCCGAAGGAAATTTTAACCATCGTGTTCAAATCGTTTCAAATGATGAGTTTGGAGAATTAGCTAAAGAAATTAATCTAGCAAGTCAAAAGTTTGAAGAAGCTACCGAAAGAGGAGAATTCTCAGAAAGCAGTAAAAATCAATTGGTGGTTAATTTGGCCCATGATTTACGTACACCACTTACGTCTGTTTTAGGTTACTTGGATTTAATTCTTAAAAATAATGATTTAACAGCAGAGCAGGTTCATCATTATTTAACAATTGCCTTTACAAAATCTCAGCGATTAGAAAGGCTTATCGATGAATTATTTGAAATTACTAGAATGAATTACGGTATGCTACCGATAAAGAAAATGGACATTAATATAAGCGATCTCCTAATTCAACTTAGTGAAGAAATGTATCCTGTTTTGGAAAAAAAGCATTTACAAGTCCGAATGAATGTTGTCCCTCATTTGCCTACTTATAGTGATGGCGATTTATTAGCCCGTGTTTTTGAAAATCTACTAACCAACGCCAGCCGTTATGGGTACGAGGGAGAATATGTAGACATTAATGGATTTATTGAATCTGATGACGTCGTTGTTCAAGTTGTGAACTATGGTGATCGAATTCCTCCTGATGAACTTCCACACCTTTTTGATATGTTTTATACAGGTGACAAAGCTCGAACTCAGCAAAAAAAGAGCACAGGTCTTGGCTTGTTCATTGCGAAGAATATAGTAGAGCAGCATAATGGCACCATTAAGGCTGAAAGTAGTATTATACGTACGATGTTCGAAGTTCGATTACCTCTTGAAAACAAGCCAGATGACGAAATTATTCCGGCCGAAAATGATTTAAGAAAAATTTAAATATTACCCTACTCTCTTTTTAAACATTTTTTCCTATCCTAGTTTTAAGAAACAACAGGGAGGGGAAAAACACATGAAGAAGTGGGGATTTTTTTTATCTCTTATCATTTTTATCATAGTCAATACGGAGCTGATGTCTCAAAATTCTGTCGAAATCCTAGAAACTGATCTAAATTATACTGAAACGACTGAAATTGACATTACAAAAAAAGAGATTTACCAAGGAAACCTCCTGCTAGCTAATCATGACTATCCTGCTCGAGAAGAGAGCATTAAATCAGATATTGTCACATTAATGGCAAATGATGAATTGACAATAGGTTACGGGCTGCTTAATAGCAACATTAATTTGTCGACAGAAGTTGCACAAGCATTTTCTAAAATGGTCACTAGTGCTGAAAACGAAGGGGTTAATCATTTTTTAATTAGTAGTGGATTTCGCAATTTTCAAGAACAGAATAAGCTTTATCAAGAAATGGGGGCTAATTACGCCTTACCAGCTGGTTATAGTGAGCATAATCTAGGTTTATCGCTCGATGTAGGGTCTACTCTAATGGAAATGAGCAAAGCACCCGAAGGAAAGTGGATAGAAAAAAATTCTTGGAGATACGGCTTTATCTTACGCTACCCCGAAGATAAAATAGATGTTACCAAAATTCAATATGAGCCGTGGCATATCCGCTATGTTGGATTACCTCATAGTGCCATTATGTACGAAAAGAATTTTGCTCTTGAGGAGTATATAGCTTATCTCAGAGAAGAAAAAAATCTTTCTGTCATAATAGACAATAAAACCTACACGTTGTCGTACTATCCTATTTCTGAAAGTACAAGCATTAAAATACCTAATAATCAACAATATGACATTTCAGGAAATAATGTTGATGGAGTCATCATAACGATAAGCGAATAATTGATGAATTTACCTTTGTCGGTGTTACAATAGTTTTTAATATAAATAGTGATTGTAAATCTGCATCGGCAAATTTACAGGAAAATGTACTTGGATATGAGAAAATTACAGCACTCATATAATAGAGAAGTCGTGTTTATATAAGGGCTAGGAGTGATCTCCTTGCCCAGTATCCGTTAAATCGATACAGAACCGAGCTATTCATAAAGGAACTTACCTGCCATAAAGTGCAGTGATGCATGAAGATCCAATTTACACGTTGAGATGGTTCCATCAAGGTATTCTTCATAAGGTATTGATTAATGAAACGAGTTCGATCATTTATACAAAATCGCTGTCAAATAGTTTTGTCTAAAGTAAATCCTGCTAACGATCCCATACAGAAAGTCATCCAATAACTCTTATTTGCAAATTTATTTTGTACACCCTTTTTGATACAAATTATATAGTTCACTTAATGAGAGCTGAAATAAATGGCGCCCATCCTCTGCTTTAAAAATTCCTTTTTGAATAAATAAATCGATTAATTCATCTTTATCTAAAACTGCCAGCTCTTGATTCATCCTGTTTCTCCTTCTTATTTGGTATTTCCCCTCACCTTCCCTTTCAATAAAGCAAAAAACGCCTAACAAGATGTTGGCGCTTTACTTATGCAACAACATCTCCTTAATAGCCCAACACAAACTTTTTTGCCTGTGACAGTGCCACACCTGTTAAGTGTAACCCCAGTGAATCATTCTGTGGAAATTTCTTCACTTCGGCATGAGTGCCTTTAGCTTATGTTCCTAGATGCCACACATCTCCCATAAGTTACTGATCAACCATGCACCTCTATTTTCAGAGAGGAGTAATTATTCTTTTTTTATTGTGTATAGTTTTATCAAACATCGTACCTACTTGTCAATACCTTTATAAAAAGACAAAATATTTTAATTTAAAAAATTTATTATTTAAGCAAAAAACGGATAATAAAATAAAAATCTAGTAGTTACGATAACGAATGTTTGAAAAAACATTCATAATCCACTATGATTAAAGTACATCTCAGTATGTATTAAAGGAGAGAAGAACATTGAGTATGGATTTTAATTTATTTATGAATGATGTTGTCAAACAGGCTAGAGAAGAGATTGAAGCGGCCGGTTATACACAATTAACTACTCCGGAAGCTGTTGAAGAAATTTTAGCAAAAGACGGTACAACGCTCGTTATGATTAATTCTGTCTGTGGTTGTGCTGGCGGAATCGCTCGCCCTGCTGCATCTCATGCCGTTCATTATGATAAGCGTCCAGATCATTTAGTGACTGTATTTGCAGGACAGGATAAAGAAGCAACTGCTAAAGCACGTAGTTATTTCACTGGCTATCCTCCGTCCTCACCATCCTTTGCATTAATAAAAGATGGAAAGATTTGCACAATGGTAGAGCGACATGAAATTGAAGGACACCATCCTATGTCTGTCGTCAACCAACTACAAGAAGCTTTTGACAAGTATTGCGAGGAAGTATAACGCTTACACACCTGACATTTAATGAATGTCAGGTTTTTTGTATGGCTAAAATGAGGAAATAGACTTGATGATAGGAGAATATCCATGTTTAAAATAGGGTATCGAACCATTAAAACCGCAATCGGAACGACAATAGCCATATTGCTCGCGCAGTGGCTCCAACTAGATAATTTTGCATCCGCTGGTATTATCGTAATTCTTTGTGTGCAAAACACTCGCAAAAAATCCTTATCTGCATCGTGGAGTCGCTTTTTAGCTGGTATCATTGCAATGGGTTTTTCTTATGTATTTTTTGAAGGGATTGCCTATTCCCCTATCACTATAGGATTAATGCTCTTATTTTTTATTCCGACTACCGTGGCTGTTAAAGCAAAAGAAGGCATTGTTACAAGCTCCGTTATTATTCTGCACTTATATTCTGCTAAACAGATCGATTTCGAGTTAATACTAAATGAGGTTGGAATCATTGTCATTGGAATTGGCATTGCATTAATTATGAATTTATACATGCCAAGCTTAGATCAAAAACTTGTTTATTATCAAAAAGAGATTGAAGGGAACTTCCAAATTATCTTTAAAGAGATTTCCCACTTTTTACGTTGCCAACATAGTGAGTGGCAAGGAAAGGAAATTACATCAACAGCACAATTAATCCACGATGCCAAATCTATCGCTTTTCGAAATGTAGAAAATCATTTCTTACGTCATGAAGATGAGTATTACCTTTATTTTAAAATGAGAGAAAAGCAGTTTGACATTCTAGAACGGATTTTACCAAATGTGACTTCGATTTCCCTTACAGTTGAACAAGGACAAATTTTGGCTAAATTCATGGACAAATTAAGCGAACAAATACACCCCGGAAATACAGCACTCGTTTATTTACAAGAGTTATATGATATAAAACTGGATTTTGAAGGCATGCCCTTACCACAAACGAGAGAAGAATTTGAAGCAAGAGCCGCTCTTTTCCAATTTATGAAGGACATGGAACAGTATTTACTACTCAAAAGCTCTTTTAAAGGCATTAATATTGAAAAAAAGAATGGAAATTTAAAAAGAGAAGCAAACTACTCTTAACCTTTTATGAAAGGATGACAGAGATGCCGTTGCTTCTCTCTTTATTTTTAGTATTCTCTCCTATATGGCCACTTGGTAAAAACCCACTTCCTGGTGATCCATTATTGATTGTAAATAAACAGACAAATGAACTTGCCTTTATAAATAGAGAAAAGCTCATCTATCGTTTTCCTGTGGCAACGGGAAAACGAGCAGAAATGACACCTGAAGGAATTTTCACGGTTACCATAAAGGCAGAGAATCCCTATTATCGAAAGAAAAACATCGAAGGTGGATCTACTAAAAATCCGCTCGGGACACGGTGGATAGGATTTGATGCAAAAGGCACTGATGGAAGAATCTATGGATTACATGGAACGAACTCACCTGAAAGTATTGGTCACTACGTTTCAAATGGATGTATTCGACTTAAAAATGATTCCGTAGAAAGCCTGTATGAACAAGTCCCACTCGGAACGAAAGTGTATATTCTAAAGTCTTCTCTTTCATTTGAGCAAATAGCCAAAAAAATTGGCGCTATCTCATCTCCTTAGTAAGCAATTACTCACTAATTCGTCACCTTCGTTTTAGTCTTTTGATAAGGAATAAACAGAATCCTCATCACCTTTATACTTGCCAGTGAAATTTAATTATTTTCAATTTCTATCTAAAAATATACTAACTGGCTATTAAAAAGCGCTTTCAATCACTCACTACCGTTACCATCGTTCCTAAATTAGAACATGGTGGAAAACACTTTTATCCTCATATTAAAACAAAGGCGGAGAGCCATTCAAATAACGTTAACATACTATATAGGAGTAAATTAAAGGGAGAAACGGTTTGGAGTTTGCTTTCGCCCTGCTAAATTTATTCTTTTTAACCATCTTTTTATTCTCTGCCAAATTCGCTATCATTTTTCTATTCACTAGTAAGAAATGCGACAAAAAAGACAATTGTATATGCTTTCTCGGACCATTTTTGGCGATTTCTGCTATGGCACTTGCTTTAGGGCTAATTATTGCTCGTTAGAAGTTGTTGATCCTTCCATTCTATAATCTAAACATTCAACTGAAAAACCAATGGAGAGGAAAATTCCTCTTTTCTTGTTTTACCACATCGGTTCAAATAATTGAGAAGACTCTTTCATAGTATTAGAGCAGGAGGTAGTTGCTAGTATCGTTTTTCTTCATTGGCCATTGGTTCTTTTCACCAATTACATAGTTAATGGATACTTTGGTAACAACCTTCTTAATACCTTTTATGCACAATTTTCTTTTTATTTTGTACAAGACCCTATAGGAGGTAATATATTTTATATTCTCCATATACTTGCCAACGAAAAAGCGAATACGAACAGAATTCACCCACTCTATCAAATTCTTATAATGTTAAAGAGGCTGGGACAATACTTAATGTACCATTCTCTAAGCCGAATAATTTCTTATATAACAAGAGTTATAATTAAAAAAACCGAACTATAATGGAACTCTATATTAGAGTTTTTCATTATAGTTCGGTTTTTCCTTTGGCTGGAATACTTCTGTCCCAGCCTCTTTTAGCGATACAATTGAAATAATTTTGAAATAGCCGTTTGCACACTGATTTTTTCATTTTCAACTTCTAATTGGATAGAGGGTATTTCTTTACTTATTTTCTCATGATCATAAAAAGATTGTAATAATTGGTCTGTAATGGATGACTCTAACCATTGCAAATTTTGCTGTTTTCTTCTTTTCTCAAACTGATTTGTAGCGACAACATGTTGTTCAAACTCTTTAACGACATCCCAAACTTCCGCCACTCCAATCTCCTTTAACGCTGAACAAGTGTACGCTTTAGTGCTCCAGCCCGGAGTAGATGGCGATAAGAAATGGAGAATCTGATTGTATTCAGCTTTTGTTTTTTCCGCTTGTTTCTTATTCATCCCGTCCGCTTTGTTTACAACAATTGCATCCGTTAATTCCATAATCCCTTTTTTCATCCCTTGAAGCTCATCACCTGCACCTGTAAGCACTAACAGCATAAAAAAGTCTACCATGCTTCTCACAGTGTATTCACTTTGACCTACCCCTACGGTTTCAATTAAAATCGTATCGAAACCAGCTGCTTCACATAAGTACATCGTTTCTCTCGTTTTTCGATGAACTCCGCCTAGTGTTCCAGCAGTGGGCGAAGGTCGTATAAAAGCATTCGGATGTCTTGAAAGTTGTTCCATTCTTGTTTTATCACCAAGAATACTCCCCCCTGATAATGAAGAGGAAGGGTCGACAGCTAAAACCGCAACTTTATGACCTCTTTCACACAAGTAGAGTCCAAAAGCTTCAATAAAGGTACTCTTACCCACACCAGGCACTCCAGTAATGCCTATTCTAATGGAAGCACCTGTCTTTGGCAGAACCTTGTTGATCAGGTCCTGTGCTTGTTCCTGATGACGTTGAGCTTTGCTTTCAATTAATGTAATCCCTCTAGCAAGCCAAGCACGGTCACGCTTTATTATTCCATCGTATACCTCATTTACAGTCGGTTCATTACTCGATTGTTTTACTTTACGAGAAAAGTGTTTCCCCATTATTCTGCCACTTCCTCATAACCTAACTTCTCATAAATTTTATCTAGTACGATTTCTGCACAAACGGGTATTACTGTACCTGGGCCAAAGATGGCTGCCGCTCCATTTTCTTTTAGAAATTCATAGTCCTTATATGGAATAACACCACCTATAAATACAACAATATCCTCTCTTCCTTGCAGCTTCAATTCATGTACTAAAGCAGGAAGCAATGTTTTATGACCAGCAGCTAGTGAACTTACACCGATAGCATGAACATCATTTTCAATGGCTTGTTGGGCCGTTTCCGCTGGCGTTTGAAACAGTGGACCGATATCTACATCAAATCCTAAATCAGCAAATCCTGTCGATACGACTTTCGCTCCTCTATCATGACCATCTTGGCCCATTTTGGCCACTAAAATTCGTGGTCGACGTCCCTCGTTTTGTAAAAACTCACCTGTTAGCTCTTGTACTCGATGAATTTCTTCTTCGTTCGAATAATTCGAGCTGTACACTCCACTTACTGAGCGAATGACAGCCTTATGTCTTCCACTAACGTTTTCAATACTTGTGGAAATCTCACCGAGCGTCGCTCTGGAACGTGCGGCTTCAACTGCTAAAGCAAGAAGGTTTCCTTTGCCCGACGACGCGGCTTCTGACAAGGCTTTCAGACCAATCCGTACATCCTCTTCATTTCGTTCCTTACGCAATGTTTCAAGTCGCTCAATTTGTTTTCTACGCACTTCGGTATTATCAATATCCAGTATTTCCATTTCATCTTCTTGTTGAAGTGGATAAGCATTCACCCCAATGATTTTTTCTTCCCCTGAATCAATTAGCGCTTGCCTGCGAGCAGCTGCTTCTTCAATTTTCATTTTTGGCAAGCCTGTTTCGATTGCTTTTGTCATTCCACCCAATTCTTCAACTTCTTCTATGTGAGACCAAGCTCTTTCCATTAGCTCATTCGTTAAGGACTCTACGTAATAAGAGCCTCCCCAAGGGTCAATAACATTAGTAATCCCTGTTTCTTCTTGTAAATAAAGCTGTGTATTCCGAGCGATTCGAGCAGAAAAATCTGTTGGTAAAGCAATGGCTTCATCTAATGCATTTGTATGAAGTGATTGCGTATGCCCCATTGCTGCAGCATGAGCTTCAATTAACGTTCGAATAACATTATTGTACGGATCTTGTTCTGTTAAACTCCATCCTGACGTTTGTGAATGAGTGCGAAGTGCGAGTGATTTCGGGTTATTAGGCTTGAATGATTTCATAAGCTGAGCCCAAATCCGCCTTCCTGCTCTCATTTTTGCTACTTCCATAAAATAATTTTTTCCGACTCCCCAGAAAAATGATAGTCTAGGGGCAAAGGAATCGATATCAATTCCTGCTTGTAAACCAGTTCGTACATATTCGAGCCCATCAGCAAGTGTGTAAGCTAATTCAACATCTGCCGGCGCACCTGCTTCCTGCATATGATAGCCAGATATACTAATGGAGTTGAATTTTGGCATATATTTTGCTGTGTATTCAAATATATCTGCGATAATTTTCATCGACATTTCTGGGGGATAAATATACGTATTTCTTACCATATATTCTTTTAAAATATCATTTTGAATGGTCCCAGAAAGCTTTTCCTTTTCAACCCCTTGTTCCTCTGCAGTGACAATATAGAAGGCCAAAATTGGCAGTACTGCACCATTCATCGTCATCGAAACAGACATTTGGTCAAGTGGGATTCCATCAAACAAAATTTTCATATCCAAGATGGAGTCAATTGCTACTCCTGCTTTTCCTACATCTCCCTCTACGCGAGGATGGTCAGAATCATAGCCACGGTGGGTAGCCAAGTCAAATGCAACAGACAATCCCTTTTGACCCATTGCTAAATTCCTACGATAAAACTGGTTACTCTCTTCAGCTGTTGAAAAGCCGGCATATTGACGAACCGTCCACGGTCGTGAGGTATACATTGTTGGATAAGGACCTCTTGTATAAGGGGCAATACCAGGTAGATCATCTAAATGGTGAAAAGATTGTAGATCGGTATTCGTGTACAAGCTTTTCACATTAATTCCCTCATTTGTAGAAAAAGTATCTACGTCCGGTTTCATTGTTTCACCAATAGAATGGAACGGGTTGATTGTTGTAAAGTCTGGCTTCTTTGTCATCCTCTCGCCTCCCATATTGTTAGAAGTTGACTCATTTTCTCTAAAATATTTTGTTTTGCATGGATACTTCCAGAAATTCCGGCTTCCTTTAATCGTTGAAACGATGTTTCATTTAATAACCCTGCAATATCGATAGGCGTAGGAGTAGCTTCTTTTAATAAGGCTAGGCTTGGTAAAAGGATGTTTTCATAATCTTCATCTTGCCCACACACACAATAATAATCTAATCCTGATTTCTCAATATATTGAACGATTTGTTCTGGTTGATTGCAAGGATCACTAATACTCGATTTAATACCCGCCAAGGCTAAAACACCCGTTACATAATCTACACGTGCTTTATGTTTTTTTAATGACGAGAGGGCTATCACACCTACTTTTGGTGGATGACCTGCTTCTGCTAACTTATACCCTCGAATTTTTAATTGTTCGAACTCTTCTGCAAACCTCGTTCTTTTTATTGGAGCAACTCGTTCACCGGTATACGTTTCAATTGTTGTCGGCACCTCTTCATTGGGATAATCCTCTAATAAACTGGCATAGATATTCGTCCCAATCATTGATTGTTTACGAGTCTGAATATGCTGTTTCTTTTCATTTAGATTTTCATGTAATGTTTGTTGGATTTCACCAGATTTCATACAATGGAGAAGACCACCTTGTCCTTCTATCTGTTGAAAGTATTTCCAACTACGATCAATTAAAGAATGGGTGAAACTTTCTATATAAAAAGAACCTCCAGATGGATCGAGTACCCTTCCTAATTGAACTTCATCTCTTAAAATCAACTGTGTATTTCTAGCTAAACGATCCGCCAATGCTTTTTGATCCCGTTTACTTGTAAATGGACTAATGGTTAAATAATCTACTCCTGCAACAACAGCAGCAAACGCCTCATTTCCTGCACGTAAAATATTCACATGTTCATCCAACTTACTTTTATTAATTCTTGATGTTTCTCCACTTATGGTCACCTTTTGAGGAGGAACGTCATAAGCAGATAATAAAGTGGTCAAAAGCGCACGAAACGCCCTAATTTTACTCACTTCCGTAAAAAAATCACTGGAGAAAGAAAAATGAAAAACAAGCTTTGAAATAATTTTTTCCACACTCCACCCTTCAGCTTGAAGGAGATCAAGATAATTTACTGCAACGCCTAAAGCAATACCTAATTGCTGGACAGCTGATGCGCCGCTTTCTTCATATAACGTTACATCTACTAAAAGCGTTTGAAGCTGAGGATGTGTTCGGTCTAACTTTTGAACCGATCTTACCCATCTTTTCTTTTCAGCGTCGCTCCAAAATTGACCACTTTCTAACCCATTGGCAACAGGATCTGTTGCGACAATTCCCGTCACTGGTTGATCAACATCCTCCAACGCACTAGATAAAGCTGGAAGAGAAATATGGAGTACGTGAAGAGCATAGTCATGTACCGGTAAAGACTGAAAGAGCTCCATTTGTTGAACATGTGATAATGATGCAAGCGAACTTGCCTCGATTGAAATGGTAGATTGTCCTCTCGAAAGAGCTTCCATCATATTTTCGTAGATTTGCTGCTTATGTGCACCTGAAATTCTTTGAGATATATGCCATGGGCTTTTCGTGCTTTCAAACCCCCTAGTATGGAGACCACCTGCAGGTGCTTTATCAATTGATAGCTCTTTTACATCTTCTTTTGTGTATAGAGGCTTTATTAAAATATTTTCATACGTTTTACGTGAAAGAGTCGGCAATGGCCTTCCTTTAAGTGATGCGGTAGCTGTTTCTTCCCATTTTTGTAAAGTTGGCTTTTGAAATTGCTGAAATTTCCCTCTCGATATATCCCCCATCATTACACCCCCGTATGTAATCGGTTACATTTTTCTGAAATAATATACTTTTCGAATTGTTCTCTATAGTTATTGTAGTATATATATGGAATTGGGCAAAGTGTTTTACGACAATTAATTCACTTTTGTCCCAATAACCGTTTTCACTATGCAAAGTTTTATTAAACAAAATAAAACCCCCTCTTAAGAAAGAGAAGGAATCTGATAAGTGATTCGCTATGTCATGTATGGAGAGAAGCGTTGCAAATTTTTTTTAAGTTATTTTTTCTCTTGGCTCTTTTCTACTACCCTAAAAAGTTGTTAAAATTACTCTTTCAGGAAGGGTTTTGTATGTTGAAAGACATTTAGCTAATTTATTTGATTCACTAAAACTGGGTTCGTTTTCTTTAGCAACGATAGTCTAATGTCTGCTTCGTCTATTCTTAACATGAGGACATTTCTTTCTGAAAAAATACAGCTTGTCCTGTCCCCATTCATTGAAATTAGCATTATAGATTTTCATACTATTTAGCTTTGTGCATAAAACGAGCATACCAAATGATCTACTAGTTAATCTGTATATTTCAGTTCAATCTTCACACAAAAAATATTTTTTTATAAACTTTTATTCAACGATAACAGCAGTTCCATATGCTATCACTTCGGATGCACCTGTCATAACATTGGACGTTTCTAGTCGGAGACAAATGATTGCATTGGCCTCTTTATTTTCAGCGTCCTTAACCATCCTTCCAATGGCACGTTGCCTCGCTTCATCCATCACTTCAGTGTACTCTTCAATTTCCCCACCAACGAGCGTTTTTAACCCTGCCATAATATCTTTTCCTATATGCTTCGTTTGCACCGTATTTCCTCTCACAAACCCTTTCAATTCCTTAATCTCTTTTCCGGGTACGAAGTCAGTAGTTACTATAATCATCATCTTCCTCCTTCTTTTTCTTAGAACGTTCAATCATTAATATAATCAATAAGAACACTAAAACAAAAAAACCAAATAATAAAAACAGTATACCCATTTCTTTGCGGCTGAATAATAGAGCGTATCCAGTGAGTTGAAAACTAACTACAAGGATTAGTAAGAAATATTTCAATTTCTCCATAAAGGACCATCCTTTCCAGTGAAATATATTCATTTTTTTATTCAAAAGGGAAGGAGGTTAACAATAAGAATATTTTATTATTTGTCAACTTGTTTGACATTTTCCTCCTGCCTTTTTCCATACAAATTGTATAGAAATCGTGTTCGTTTTTTGACAACCTCAGGCATCATGTAAGCTTTATTAATAGGACTTCAGCGTAATTTTGTTCCTTTCAATGAGGTGGATGAGTATAGTAAGACAAATTGACGGGAAGAAGGATTCTACTTTGTTAATGCACATGAAAAAGAAATACCCCATATATCATTCAGTAATTTGGGACTATCGTCATTTGAAAACATGGATGACAAGAAGAATAAATCATATATTTATACTATTCTTTTATAAACTAGAAATATACCGCAATTCTCCCATTTTATATTGTAAGATATGTCTTTATCCGCTTCTTTTAAGAACATATTCCACCTTCATTTCTCATAACGTGTAAGAGCGTTATTTTTTTCAAAAAATGAGGTGAGATTGCGTGGTCTTTAAAACGTAACCAATTTGTGTTGGTTATTATGGTAATCACTACACTCTTCTTTTTAACAATCTCCACGATAATTGGCATTGTCATTTTAAATGAAAAAACTATTGTTGTACCGAATGACGTAGAAACGATATCAGATGCGATGAATATAGCTCGGGACGGCGACATTATTTTAGTAAAAACGAATGAAGACGGCACTCCTTATAATGAAGCCGTTACCATTGAAGAAAACAATATTAAACTGATTGGGGTAGGGAAGGAAAAACCGGTGTTAGATGGTACTGGGTGCCTAACTAGAGGCATATCCCTCAGTGGAAAATCAGGAGTAGTAGTGGAGGGTTTTAAGATTCAAAACTTTAGTGCGGAAGGGATTTTATTAGAAAATACAACCTCCAACATGATTAAAAAGAATACTGTTAGTGAGAATGGTGATGATGGGATAGACTTAGACGATTCCTTAAAGAATTTGATTGAAAGGAATACTGTTATTGAGAATGAGAGTGACGGCATTGACCTAGACGGTTCAATTAGGAACATTATAAAAGGGAATATCGTTACTAGTAATAACGGTACGGAAGATAGTGATGGGATTGAACTAGATAGTTCTGATTCTAATATGATTATAGAAAATACCATTAGTGATAGTGGTAGTGATGGGATTGACTTTAACAATTCAAAAAACAACATCATTAAAAGGAATATCATTACTGATAATATGGATGATGGAATTGACTTTGACAATTCCGATGATAACGTTATTGCAAGGAATACAATTAATATGAATGAAGATTTTGGTATTTTATTCAGAAACCTCACTAACGGAAATAATGTTCTCTTTAATCGTGTGTTCGATAATGATTTAGGGATTAACGATTTAAATATCGTACCTCCTCTTAACAACTTTATAGGGAATCAATGTGATACGAGTAATCCAGATGGGCTATGTAACTAATTCAAAGTCAGTATTCTTTCGAGGTTACTTTTTTCATTTTTAATGAATGAATACATCATTATTTTTTTACTTCAACATAAAATTTATCAAAAAGGAGTGAGAAAACAATGCCTATAGATACAGAAGATTTGATATTTACAATAGCGCTTATTGTGATTGTAATCGGTGTCTTCATTGCTGCAATAGCCTTAGTAATATCCTTCAAGAAAGATGATCGCCTCTGTTGCCTAGGCGGAGGGATGGCACTTGGCGTCTTATCTTCTTCATTAGGTTATTTGGTTTGGACGGCTGTTCAAGAGTCTGGTAGCGACTTTGAAGATATATTTACTGTGATATCGATACTTATCTTGATTATCATTACAGTCTTTGCTTCTGCCTTTACATTAATCTCTACTATAAAGAAAAAGGAGTTTTGTTGTTTAGGAGGCGGGGTTGCCTTAGCTGGGATAGGATTAGGAACAGGGGTAATCCTATCAATATTCCTTGAATTAGATGTAACGAACTTTGATCAAATATTAATCATAGTATTAGGAATTCTTCTTTTAATAATCTTGATTACTTCTTTCTTCGTCATTGTCATTTCGCTAAAGAAAAGTCAAAGCTTGTGTTGTTTTGCCGGGGCACTTGCACTAGTAGGAGTTGGACTTGGGATTAGTACACTTATCCTTTTCAATGATCAATTCATAGTAGGGGTTCTCATTTTAATCATTAGTATCATATTATTAGGGGGATTAGCATTAATTTCAACTTTTGTAAAAAACGATAAAAAGTAAATTTATTAAGCACTCTTTCAAGGGTGCTTTTTTGTTATACCTCTTAACGTTAATAGCACTGTGGAACCTCTCAAAAAATACGCTTAGTTTTTTTGAGGTTTCTTACTCTTAAATTATAGGAAGTTTTCTCAAGGTTGTCTTCTAAAAGATTGTTGCTATCGATTAAATAGTTACATTTTGGAAATTTTTTGATAAATTTAAGGGTAATAGTATAAATAGATAAGAATGGAGATTGAATACGGTGAATACCAAGACGTTTATCCTCGGTTTTTTCGTTGTATATTTATTGATTAGCCTTCCTGCGATGTTAGGGATTGGGTATGTGATTGATTGGATTCCAGAAACAACTTTTCTGCAAAAGTTTAAGGGAAATGTGATTGAAGGACTTACAAATAACTATCTTATCAAAATAGTCATTTCAGTGATTGGCAGTGCTATCTTTAGCCTATTTCTATCTAAAAGCAAATGAATTCGACCTTTTATTATGAGGTCTATTCTTATAGTGCCATTTGCTCCGATTTGTTTAAATCACTAATTTCTTCATATACATACTTCCACACTCTATTCCCTCCTCCTAAATCTTGATTATAGCAAGCTATTAATAGGGTGTGTAAAAAAACAACAATTTATACGAAAACAGCCTTCCGCAAAGATTGTTGCTTTTACACACGGAAGTAGTCCATTACATCTACTCTTGTGTGATATCAGAATAATAACGTATTACTTTACCTTTACTTTTTGCATACTCTATTTCTTTTCTTGTGCTGTTTCCAATATATCCGTTAAAATCAATTACAAATATTTCATCCGACATATTAATTTTACGATAATGTAGTTCCTCAAATAATTTTTCTTGCTCTTTAGTAATTTTTATACCTTCACTTTGCTCGAAAAAGCCAAGACTTAACACAATATTCCCTTGTAATGTAAGGGTTGCTTCCATTTCCCGAAACTGTTTCTTGAATTTTGTTGAACCACATAGTGTAATCACTTGCATTTTATTCTCAACCTCCCCTATATTTAGATACTTCTTACCATTTCTACTGTTTTATGATTAAATTTTTGACACGTTGAAATAAGCATTTATTCAACTCAATTTTTACCAAATTTAAGCCAGCAGAACCAGTTGAGGTAGTTGTCCAGATATTTCGTTGCACTATTCCTTGTAGTTGATTAAAACCAAGACTTCCTAAAGGTGTTCAACGATTTTCAGTAGGGTATAGCCTTCTACTATTAGTTCAATGTACTTCACCCACTTTTCAAGGTAACGAGAGCCTGCCGTTGACGTGTACGATATTTGCCATTACGCGTTTAACAGATGTGCTTTCACAATGAACACAAGCCATACCCGAAGAAAATCGTGCTTCACCAATAGTTTTAAGTAGTTTTGTTTACCTACTTATTTTTATAATGAATATAATACGTATCATATGAATCTTCCAAAGTGTATCCAAGTTTTTGTGCTAATTTTGCAGATTCAAGGTTAGCTGCATCCCAACTAGGGTACATCCCGTTGTCAAGACATTCTAAGATCAATGCAGATGATGCTATTGAAGCCAAGCCTTTTCTTCTATGCAATGGATGGGTAGCAACTTCAATCTCAATTCCTTGATTATAAATACTATAGGATGATACTCCACATACAACTTGTCCCTCATTTAAAATCGCATACCCTATACCTCTATTTATAAAATCATCTATCGAATCAAACTGACTTGTTAAATCAGGTGAAATTTCATGCAGGGATGATTCTTTTGCCAACGTTGAATCTATTTTTTGTAGTCTATACCCTTCTGGTAAGTTGGATAAAATAGCATGTATGTGACTCCTCTTCAAATCTTCAGGATTTTTTTTGAATTTATATCGTTGAAATTTTTCGAAAGCTTCTTTATGAACAGTCTCTATAGCATTTTTCCATTCGTCACTATTTACGATCACATAAATATGTTCTGGAAGATTGTGAAGTAACTCCTCAGCCCCTTTTGAATATGGGTTACCAGCATAGTATACAAAAATACCTACCATAATTTGTGCAGTCGTTGGGTTCTCAAGGTCATCAACCCATGCTGTTCCCATATGACCTTGAAGACACGAAAGAACCATGGTATTATCCATATCTTTAAACATAGGTAACAACTTTTTTCTTACATAGATATCTGCTTCATGTATCATTAAAATTCCTTCTTTCTTTTAATTACTAGAAATTAATAAAAAATCAGTCTTGTATTTCTCAAGCCAATGGTTTGAAATCTTAAACTCGCCCATTCATATAATTTATTTGACTAATGTGTGTAAGGAATAACAGGAAATTAAATGATAAGTATTTAATATATAATCGTTATTAATCATTAAAAAATTAAAAAAGCCACAAGGTTACATAAATTAACCTTGTGACTCCCATAACGTTCTTTTTCAAAAATATACTTACACCATGCCCTTTTCATGGAGGCTTACTTTCTTAATCCGCATGAGTGAGAAGCAAAACATTTAATTCCCAAGGTTATCCTCATTAAATTAGTCATGTTTACTCTCACCCCTTTCCACAATAAGACAACTATACCAAATCTATTTGTGTAAATCAATAGTTTAAGCTATCTCCACTTACTATTACTATCTACAATAAACCATGCTGTTCATAAGATAAATCATGTCCTGATTGCTGATTCTAAGTTAGCTACTTTCTTTCCAATACTTCTCTTTCCAGCTCTATAATTTGGCGACAGCACGATGTACACGAGGTCACAAGGCTCGTTCCACTGCAATTGCTAAACCTTAATACACTACCACCCTACCAGATAGCAACACGATTCCTTTTTTTACTTCTTCCTATGTTTTATATAATATTATGTTCGTGGTGTATTTTTTTACGAGTGTTTCCAGCTGTCTCAATAGTGCCCATAAAGGGTTATATGTTACAGCTGATTTATTTGAGACATGAGAAAACCTTTTCATCTCCTCTATCAGCCAGTTGTAAAGCGTTCGCCTTCCACAATTGGCCACGGAATAACGTATTTAGGTTGCTTCTCTTCTGTTTTCATTAGAACGAGGATAATGCAAAATGCACTGCGACAATTAGTGAGAGAGAGGGAACAAAATTGACCGGTAGTAAAGAAATCTGGAATAAGAAATATTCAGAGGTGAATCAACTATGGGGATTAAAGCCAAAAGCGACACTGACCCAATATGTAAACCTTATTTCCAAAGAGGGAAAAGTTCTTGATTTGGGAATGGGTGAAGGAAGAAATGCTCTTTATTTGGCTAGCTTAGGGTTTGAAGTACAAGGGGTAGATATATCAGATAAAGCGATTCAACGCTGTAATCGTTTCGCGAAAGAAAAAGGATTATTGATTGATAGCCATGTAAGGGATTTAAGAGAATTTAAAATTGAAAAGCAATCATACTCATTAATCATATTATCCAATGTACTGAATTTTTTTAATGACATGGAAATAAGCGAAATTCTTCATAAGGCTAAAAATGGGTTAATTGCAGGGGGATTAATTTACATAAATACTTTTGATATTTCTGACCCAGGGTATGAAAAACATAAAGAAAAATACAAAGAAATATCAACTAATACTTTCTTGAACCCAATAACAAAAAACTCCATGCATTATTTCACCAAATCTGAGTTAGAGGATCATTTTAATGGCTACAAACCGATTACATCATCCCAAACCTTTTCATTAGATTTAGGACATGGGGAGCCTCACTACCATGGAATTATAGAATTACTTCTTCAAAAACAATAGTCGGAGTATTCCTATAAATAATAAAATCCATGAAAAAAACTGAAAACCAAGTGGTTTTCAGTTTTTCTACTTAATAGACAGATGTATTTTCTTTTGAAATGGTTTCTAAGTTATGTTTGATGCTTTGTAAGAATCGACCACATACCAAACCATCTAGTACTCGGTGATCTAATGACATACACAAGTTTACCATGTCGCGTACTGCAATCATTCCATTATCCATTACTACCGGACGTTTTACAATGGATTCTACTTGAAGGATTGCTGCTTGAGGATGATTGATAATACCCATTGACTGAACGGAACCAAAGGAACCTGTATTATTCACAGTGAACGTACCACCTTGCATGTCCTCTGATTTCAATTTCCCTGCGCGAACTTTTCCAGCAAGCTCAGCAATTTCACGCCCTATCCCTTTAATGGTCTTTTCGTCAGCATTTTTGATAACAGGAACAAACAGAGCATCATCAGTTGCGACGGCAATGGAAATATTAATATCTTTCTTTTGAACAATTTTATCTCCAGCCCACATGGAATTAATTTGTGGGAATTCTTTTAACGCTTGAGCTACAGCTTTGACGAAGAACGCAAAATAAGTTAAATTGAACCCTTCACGTTGCTTGAATTCAGCTTTCAAAGAATCACGATACGATACAAGGTTTGTAACATCTATCTCCATCATCGTCCAAGCATGAGGCGCTTCGTGCTTGCTACGTAGCATGTTAGCTGCAATGGCTTTACGAACACCTGTTACAGGAATTTCGATGTCACCAGGGGCAACTGGCACTGATGGTGATGGTGCTGCCGTAGTCGTTGCTTTTGGTACGACTGGCTCTGTTACATTTGAAACTGTCGGAGCAGTTTCTTTCGTTACAGTTTCTACCACTGGCTGTTTTTCCTTAGGAATGTTGCCTGATTCTATTATTTTCATTAAATCTTTCCTAGTAATCCTGCCTTCTTTTCCACTTCCCTCTACAAGCGATAAATCGATATCATGTTCTTGGGAAAGCTTTAACACGGCTGGTGAATAACGAGCCTTTCCTTTTGCTTGTTTCTTCGGTGCTTTCGCTGGAGCTGAGGAAGTATTCGTAGATGGTTCTTGTTTTTCCTCAACCGTTTCAGTTGAAGTAGTCGCTGCGCCACCTTCCACTTCTATTGAACAAATGACTTCACCTACCGCTAATGTATCCCCTTCTTCAGCAATAAGTTCAACAATTTTACCTGTAAAAGAAGATGGTACTTCTGCATTTACTTTGTCTGTCATGACCTCTGCTAATGGATCGTATTTATTTACAGTATCTCCTGGAGAAACTAACCATTTACTGATTGTTCCTTCCGTTACACTTTCTCCAAGCTGAGGCATTGTAATTTTTTCAATAGCCAACAAGGACCCTCCTTACGTTTTTCTCTTTAAAATTCTGCTAGTTCACGAATAGCTTTTTCTACTTTATCTGGATTCACCATAAAGTACTTCTCCATTGTCGGTGCATATGGCATCGCAGGAATATCTGGTCCAGCCAAACGTTGGACAGGTGCATCTAAATCGAATAAGCAATTTTCAGCAATAATGGCTGCCACTTCTCCCATAATACTTCCTTCTTTATTGTCTTCTGTTAATAGAAGAACTTTCCCTGTTTTTGAAGCGGCTTCAACAATCGCTTCTTTATCAAGCGGGTAGATTGTACGTAAATCTAAAATATGTGTCTCAATACCATCTTGCGCTAAGCGCTCGGCAGCTTGCTGAGCAAAATGTACACAGAGGCCGTACGTAATAACCGTTACGTCTTCCCCTTCACGTTTCACATCTGCTTTACCAATCGGTAGCGTATAATCCTCGTCCGGTACTTCTCCTTTAATTAAGCGGTATGCACGCTTATGCTCAAAGAACAAGACTGGGTCTTCATCACGAACGGCCGCTTTTAATAAGCCTTTCACATCGTATGGGGTTGAAGGCATAACGATTTTCAATCCAGGCTGATTAGCGAATACAGCTTCTACAGATTGTGAATGATACAAAGCACCGTGTACTCCTCCGCCGTATGGCGCTCTAATAACCATTGGACAAGTCCAATCATTATTTGAACGATAACGAACACGAGCTGCTTCGGAAATAATTTGATTTACCGCTGGCATGATGAAATCAGCAAATTGCATCTCTGCAATTGGGCGCATCCCATACATGGCAGCCCCAATACCAACTCCTGCAATAGCGGATTCAGCTAGAGGGGTATCGAGGACACGATCTTCTCCAAATTGTTCATAGAGGCCGTTTGTCGCTTTAAAAACCCCTCCCTTTTTACCAACGTCTTCACCTAGAACGAAAACTTTCTCATCACGTTCCATTTCTTCACGGATTGCCATTGTTACTGCATCGATATAAGAAATTACTGCCATACCGTCGTTCCTCCTTACTTCTCTTCAGCATATACGAACTTCATTGCACTCTCTGGCGTAGCATATGCTGCATTTTCTGCATAGTCTGTTGCTTCATTTACTTGTTTCATAACACGATCATTTATTTGTTTTTCAAGCTCATCATTCATCACACCGACTTCTTTTAAATAAGCGCCATAAGTGATAATTGGGTCATTACTCTTTGCTTTAGCTACTTCATCAGGAGAACGATAGCTACGATCATCATCATCTGAAGAGTGCGGTGTTAATCGATAAGATACCGTCTCAATTAGCGTTGGGCCTTCGCCACGTCTTCCTCGATCAGCTGCTTCTTTTACGGCTTTATACACTTCTAACGGATCGTTGCCATCGACAGTAACACCTGGCATTCCATAACCAATAGCACGGTCAGATACATTCTCACATGCTAATTGTTTTTCAATTGGAACCGAGATTGCGTATTTATTGTTTTCACACATGAAGATAACTGGGAGTTTGTGAACGCCTGCAAAGTTTGCTCCCTCATGAAAGTCCCCTTGGTTGGAAGAGCCTTCACCAAATGTAACAAATGTAACGAGGTCTTTTTTCTCCATTTTTCCTGCAAGTGCAATTCCAACAGCATGAGGAACTTGAGTCGTTACAGGAGAAGAACCTGTCACGATATTATTTTTCTTTTGTCCGAAATGACCAGGCATCTGGCGTCCACCAGAGTTCGGGTCTTCTGCTTTGGCAAAGCCTGAAAGCATTAACTCAGTTGGTGTCATTCCAAAAGTTAATACGACTCCCATATCACGATAGTACGGAAGAGCATAATCATTTTTCGGATTCAGAGCAAATGCTGCTCCTACTTGTGCTGCCTCTTGACCTTGACAAGAAATAACAAAAGGAATTTTCCCTGAACGATTTAATAACCACATGCGTTCATCAATCCGACGCGCAAGAAGCATCGTTTCATACATTTCCACTACTTTTTCATCACTTAAACCAAGTGCTTTATGACGATTATCTGCCATACTGAAACCTCCTACTCTTTATGTAGAAGAGCTTTGTCGCTCTTCAAAAAATTATGAATGAATAGCCTTTCCATCCACTGCTAATGCCGCCTCACCAATTGCTTCACTTAACGTTGGATGCGGGTGAATCGTTTGACCTATTTCCCAAGGAGTTGCATCCAGAACTCGAGCAAGCCCCGCTTCAGAAATCATATCTGTTACATGAGGGCCAATCATATGAACACCTAATAAATCATTTGTTTCTTCGTCAGCTATTATTTTCACAAATCCGTCAGATTCACCAAATACTAAGGCTTTACCGATGTTACGGAATGAGAACTTTCCTACCTTCGTTTTAAAACCTTTTTCTTCAGCTTCTTTTTGTGTATAACCTACGCTAGCGATTTCAGGGGAACTGTAAATACATTTTGAAACAAGCGAATAATCAATTGGGCTTGGGTTTTCATTCGCAATATGTTCAACCGCTACAATCCCTTCACTAGAAGCGACATGAGCAAGCTGTAAACCACCAATTACATCGCCAATTGCGTAAATATGAGATTCTTTTGTTTGGAAGTATTCATTTACAGTGATGAATCCTTTATCGACAACAATATCCGTATTATCGAGACCGATATCTTCCACATTTGCCTGTCTTCCGACTGATACAAGAATCTTTTCTGCTGTAAACGTTTTTTGATCTCCTTTATACTCTGCAGAAATGGAGACTGTTCCTTCGCTCTTTTGTAAAGATTCAGGTAATACTTTTGCACCTGTTACAATGTTTAACCCTTTTTTCTTCATTAGACGCTGCATTTCTTTGGAAATCTCGTGATCTTCAGTTGGGACAATTCGATCCGCGTATTCCAATACCGTTACTTCTACCCCAAAATCTGATAGCATTGACGCCCACTCAATTCCAATCACTCCGCCTCCTACAATGATGATGGAGCTTGGTAGAGCTTCCAAATCAAGGGCTTCTTCAGAGGATATTACGAATTCTCCATCGATTTCTAAGCCTGGGAGACTTCGTGGACGAGAGCCTGTCGCCACGATAACATTTTTAGGAATCAACATCATATTATCTTCTCCATTAGCCATTTCAACTGAAATAGTACCAGGCATTGGCGAGAAAATAGAAGGACCTAAAATACGTCCTGTTCCTTCATAAACATCGATTTTCCCTTGCTTCATTAAATGCTGCACACCTTTATGAAGTCGATCAATAATCCCTTGTTTACGTTCTTGGACTTTAGGAAAATTAACAGACACTCCATTTAGCTCAATACCGAATTCATCGCTTCGTTTTGCTGTCGCATAAACTTCTGCGCTACGAAGAAGTGCTTTACTTGGAATACATCCTTTATGTAAGCATGTTCCTCCTAGCTTTCCCTTTTCAACCACTGCTGTTTTTAATCCTAACTGAGACGCCCGAATAGCGGCAATATAGCCACCTGTTCCTCCACCTAGGATTACCAGATCATATTCTTCAGCCAACGTTCGTTCCTCCTCTATTAAATTGTTGCTTTTGCTGATTTTGTTCCAGGATAGGTCTTTTCCTTCTCTTCACCAATTAATACGCGAAGGGCTCCTTCAGCTAAAGCTTGAAGTTCATTTTCACCCGGTTGTACAATGACGTCAGCAATCCAACTAATTCGTTTCGTTATATTTTTTACAAACTCTTTACCGTAAGCAAGTCCACCCGTCAAAATGATTGCATCCACTTTACCAGATAAGACGGCACTTGCTGCACCAATTTCTTTTGCAATTTGATAACTCATCGCATCGTATACGAGGGCTGCCTTCTCATCGCCATTTTCAATCATTTTCTCAACTTTTACCGCATCGTTCGTCCCAAGATAACCAACAAGTCCCCCTTGGCCAACTAGCTTTTTCATTACTTCATCACGATAATATTCTCCTGAGAAGCATAAATCCACAAGATCTCCTGCTGGAACTGTACCAGCACGTTCAGGGCTGAACGGGCCATCACCGTGCAAACCATTATTTACATCAATTACTCGACCGTCCTTATGAACTCCTACAGTTATTCCTCCACCCATATGAGTGACAATCAAATTTAATTGATCGTATGATTTCCCCATCTCTTTTGCTACTCTTCTAGCCACTGCTTTTTGGTTTAGCGCATGAAAAATACTTTTTCTTTCAATTAGAGAAAAGCCTGAAATTCTACCGATTGGACTTAACTCATCGACAACGACTGGGTCGACAATAAAAGAAGGAATATTTAAACCACTAGCAATTTCATAAGCAAGAATTCCGCCAAGGTTTGAAGCGTGTTGACCTGAATATCCTTCTCTTAAATCATTTAGCATGGCATCATTTACAGAGTAAGTTCCCCCTTCGATAGGGCGAAGTAGACCGCCTCTCCCACAAACGGCACTAAGTTTTGAAAGGTTCATGCCTTCTTCATCGAGGGTTTCCAAAATGGTTGTTTTTCGAAATTCATATTGGTCTATAATGTTCTCAAACGTGTTAATAACGGTTGTGTCATGTCTAAGCGTTTTCTCAAATATAGATACATTATTTTCAAATACGCCTATTTTGGTCGATGTGGAACCAGGATTAATTACCAGTATACGATGATCAATTCCTTGCAATGTTGTAACCTCCAATAAACATAGCTCAATAAAGAGCTTCATCCTTTTTATATAGAAATAAAGGGGGAAACGCCTTGCTATGGCAAAGCGTTCTCCCTTTTTATTATCGACGACTTAAAATATGATGTCCATTTTGTAAGAATTGACTTCTTGAAGCACGTATTCTTTCAATTCGTTCTTCCGCCATTCTATCAGCAGCAACATAAGTCGGGATATTATCACGTTTTGCAATTTCAAATACTCGTTCTACGTTGTTATAAATCTGCTCTACCTTCTTCATCGCACGGTCGCGATCATATCCATATAATTCGTCCGCTACATTAATTACACCACCAGCGTTAATGACATAGTCAGGCGTATACACAAGACCCATTTCATGAATAGCATCACCGTGACGTGTTTCTTTTAATTGGTTGTTCGCTGCACCAGCAATGACTTTAGCTTTTAATTGTGGAATCGTTTCATCATTGATAACAGCCCCTAATGCACATGGAGCAAAAATGTCACAGTCCACTCCATAAATTTCATCTGGTTCAACCGCAACGGCTCCAAATTCTTGAACTGCACGTTGCACCGCTTCTTTATTAATATCTGTTACAACTAAATTTGCTCCTTCTTCATGCAAGTGACGACATAAAGTAAAGGCAACATTCCCTACACCTTGTACAGCTACCGTTAATCCTTCTAGCGAATCAGTTCCAAATGCTTCTTTAGCTGCTGCCTTCATACCACGGTACACACCAAATGCTGTAACAGGAGATGGGTTTCCTGAAGAACCAAATGCAGGAGAAATACCAGTTACATAATCTGTTTCTTCATGAATAAGATCCATATCTGCTACAGTTGTACCAACATCCTCAGCTGTAATATATCGCCCATTTAGCCCTTGAATATATCGGCCAAACGCTCGGAACATCTCTTCATTTTTATCTTGACGTGGGTCACCAATAATAACCGTTTTTCCTCCACCAAGATTTAAGCCAGCTGCAGCATTTTTGTATGTCATCCCTTTTGCTAAACGGAGAGCATCTTCAATAGCCGCTTCTTCAGATGCATATGTCCACATCCGTGTACCGCCAAGTGCAGGACCTAATGTCGTATCATGAATAGCAATGATTGCTTTTAAACCTGATTTCTCATCTTGACAAAACACTAATTGTTCGTAATCATATTTTTCCATATAAGTAAAAATTTCCATTGATAAATCCTCCCCTAATCTAAATACATTAATTTATATTAAAGAGCTGAACATATAGCGAGCGCTAATGAATACAGCTTACTTTCTGAACTATCTGCTCGCGATGTTAACACGATAGGTGCTTTTGCACCTGCAATGACTGCTCCTACCTTCGCATTAGCAAAATAAACGAGTGATTTATAGAGCGCATTGCCTGTTTCAATGTTTGGTACAAGTAATATATCTGCTTGACCAGCCACTTCACTTTGAATTCCTTTATGTCGAGCAGCCTGCATTGAAATCGCATTGTCAAGAGCAAGTGGACCATCGACTATACAGTCCTTCAATTGACCACGAGCATTCATTTGAGTTAACGCCGCGGCGTCTAAAGTCGCTTCCATTGCTGGGTTTACTACTTCTACTGCTGCAATCGGAGCGAGTTTTGGTTGATCAATCCCGATTGAGCGTGCCACTTTCACCGCATTTTGAGAAATTTGAGCCTTTTGTTCAAGTGTTGGGTGAATATTCATTGCCGCATCCGTTAGAATGGTTAAACGGTCAAAGCCTGGCACTTCAAAGACAGCCACGTGGGATAAAACATTTCCCGTTCGCAAACCAAATTCCTTATTAAGAACAGCCTTTAAAATAACTGCGGTCGCAATATTTCCTTTCATTAGAGCTGTAGCTTCATTCGTTGCTACAGCCTTAACGGCTTCCTCTGCTGCAGCTTTTGCTGAAGATACATCTTTAATTGTAATGTCTTCATGTGTTATTAAATGAGGAACATGTTCCTTCATAAGTGTTTCCACTTCATCCTTGTGACCAAAAAGCAAAAATTTCGCTAGCTTTTGTTCAACAGCCATAGATACAGCCTCAAGGACTTCTTTATCTGCCGCCGCTGCAACAGCAACTGTTGCTTCAGAAACTCGGGTTGCTTGGTCTAATAAGCTTTGTAGTTTCATTCTCTATTATCAACCCTTTCCAAGGAAAATATTGTTGACAACTTGGATGTATAAATGACTATCCACCTGTGTCAATTCCATATTTTTCTAGTTTGTAATATAAATTACGAACAGATATATTTAATGCTCTGGCTGTAGCTGTTTTATTGCCATCGTGTTTACATAATGTATAAGCGATCACATCTTTTTCAAAGCCATCAACAAGCTTAGTTAAATCTCTCTGTTCACTATCTTCTCTTTCTTTATTGGCATGGTGACTATCTAGCTTGAGGTTAGGTAAATGCTCTAGTTTAATAATGGTCTCTTGATAATCCATAAAGATCATTGCTCGACTAAGTACATTCTCTAGCTCCCGCAAATTCCCCGGCCAATCATGATCCTTTATATGGTTAAGTGCTTCTTCTGTTATCCCTTCGACATTCCGACCATAGTCTTGATTTATTTTTTGGATAAAATGGTTACAAAGACTTGGAAGGTCCTCTATACGTTTTCTAATAGGTGGGATTTGAATGGGCATTCGATTTAAACGATAATACAAATCTTCCCTAAAATCACCAGAAGCAATAGCACGCTCTAAATTCATATTCGTCGCCGCAATAACACGTACATCAATTGGAATAGGTTTCGTTGTTCCTACTCGAATTAGTTCACGATCTTGTAGTATCCTTAAAAGTTTAGATTGAATATTAGGCGGTAGGTCTCCGATATCGTCTAAAAAAATACTTCCATTTTGTGCTTCTTCAAAAAGTCCTTTTTTTCTATTAATAGTGTGCCCATTTTTCTCCTCTTCTACTTGTCCAAATAGTTCAATTTCTAATTTGTCATATGGTATGGAGGCGATTTGCACTCTTAAAAATTTGTTGAACTTTCGTTTACTCGTATTATGTATTGCGTGAGCAAAAAGTTCTTTTCCCGTTCCAATTTCTCCTCTTAAAAGAACAGGAGCTGGGGTTTTACTGCCAAGCTTTGCTTGCTCTACTGCTAAAGTTAATTCTTCTGAATTTCCGATAATATCTTCAAAAGTATACCTTGCCTCTAGTGTTCGAATAATGCGACGAGCTCTGTCTAGGTCTCTCGTTAATGATTGAATTTCGGACATGTCGTGAATAACACCAACACTTCCCTTCAGCTGACCATTCACAATGATTGGTGCGACATTCACAATGACCTCTTTTTCATTCGGCCCAACGCTTAATTTTTGACCGCGAATGGATCGACGTGTTTGAAGCACCTTCAAATGGATGCTCTCTCCTTCAGAAATATCAGCTGTTGCTGGCTTTCCGACAACTTCCTCTTCTGTTAAACCGGTAATTCGCGTATAAGCAGGATTAATCAGCAGTCCACGCCCTTCTTCATCTACTACTGAAATGGCATCATCACTCGACTGTATGATTGCTGAAAGCAATGTACGAATTTCTTGTAAATTTGTCACTTCTTCAGCTAAGTGGAGAATGTCTGTTTTTTCTTTGAAAACAGCAAAAGCTCCAATTACCCTTCCACTTTCATCCTGCAATGGAATTCTACTTGTTATAATTTTAATTCCGTTTGTCAAGGTCAGTTCTTGATTTATTTCTGCCCGTCTTGATTCAAACATTGTCATTAGACGACTTTCAGGGATGATGTCTGCAATTTTTTTCCCCATTGCATATTTGGTCTGAACTCCCGTTATTTTTTCTGCACTTGCATTAAAGAAGATGACTTCCCCATTAGGATCAATCCCAATCATGCCTTCTTCAATGGAGTTAAAAATCAAATCCCTTTTCTTTGATTCAGATTCCAATTGTTGGATGAGCCCCTCTTTTTCCCCTAATAATTTCGTAATTAGGTTAGCTACACTTCCAGGGACTAAAACGGTATTTTTACTTCGGCTTTCCCGAATTTCTTCAAATACTTTCTGTTTACCAGTAACTTCAATGACAATATCAATGCTATCTGATAAAAAATCACGCCAGTTTTCACCATGAGGGAGATCATGTTGCTTTGCATACTGGATTCCAGGCGATTGCTCATCTATATCAACTACTCCACATACGTGGAAGACGCTCGATTCAGCCAACGTTTTCAAAATGGCTAATCCGCCTTTACCGCCTCCAACTAGTAGCACCTTCTGCAAAATTATTCCCCCTCTTTACTCATTTTTATCTGCAAATTCCTTCACACAATATCTATTGTATATGAAAGCCTTTTCCTTGACAAATATTTTCTTTCGTTTATGATTTTTTTGTAAGAACTTATAAGGAGAATCATGAAATGACTCGAATAATTGCTCTTGTTATTATGCTGATTCCAGGCATATTTGCTGCTATAGGGATTAAATTAATGAGAGATGTGCTTTTTGGACTTTTAATAAGCCCCTTCCCTTATTTATGGTTGCAATTTCTAGCAGGCTTATTTCTCTTTATTATTGGTTTAACCTTTGTAGCTGGCTTTATTTTTTATCGTGATCGAAAACACAATAAAGTACAACCACGATTTAAGTCCAATAAAAAAAAGCATGAAGGACAATGAAAATTCCTTCATGCTTTTTTCATTTCTTCCACTAATACTTTCGCTCTTTTAGGATAATCCGTAAAAAAAGCTGAACAATTTAATTTAATAAGCTTTCTCATATCCCTTTCCTTATTCACTGTATAAGGTCTTACTTCAATCCCTTCTTCCATCGCCGCTTTAATAATTTCAGGTGGTGCTGCTCTTAGCTTCGGGTGAATCCCTTTCGCTCGAATAGATTTCGCATAAACCCACGGCATATATAGCCTCATATTATAGAGTGGGGCAATTTCAATCGATGGGGCAAGGGAATAGCATTTTACTATGGAATAATGGTTAAAGGAAGAAATGATGATTCGATCCTGCAGTGAATATCTTTGCACAAGCTCAATCACTTTTTCTTCTAATTGAGGATAAAGAATTACCCCATTTTTTAACTCGATATTACAAATTAAAGAGTTACTTGTTAACCATTCAAGTAATTCCTGAAGAGATGGTAAAGGGGCTTTCATTCTTCTGTATTTTGCATTCGCATTAAGACGGGATAATTGCTGAAATGTATGGTCCTTTACCCATCCTGAACCGTTTGTTGTTCGGTTTAACGTTTCATCATGGATAATCACTACTTCGCCATCTTTTGAAAGCTGGACATCTAGTTCAATTCCATCTGCCCCCGCTTCTTCTGCCGCTTGAAAAGCAAGCATACTATTTTCAGGGTACTCCCCTGATGCTCCTCGGTGAGCAAAAATCTTTGTCAATATCTTCACTCCTTATTTTTTATTCATTTGTCCCTTCCATAAATAATATTTTCCACACATTCCTTTACGTAACATTTTTACGTGATTTTGCATTCTTAATTCTACATTTGGAAAAGCAAGCTTAGTAATGTCTATTAAACCTTCAGTTTTAGTATCCAGCCACTTTTGAATTTCCGTGCGTTTATCATCAAGAATAGCTAAACTTTGTAAGTTGTCATCTAAGCTAACTTGAATGTTCTCTCTTTCCCGTAGTTCGTTCGTATTTTGCCCTTTTGAGTAAAGCTGTGATAATTTCTTTTGTTTTTCTTCAATGGTGCTCAAGTACTGCTTGTATTTTATGAGAATTTCCTTCCTATCATACTCAAGTTGACTGAAATTGAAGCCATGAACAATCAACTCCGTTTTTTTCTCCATTCGGTTCCCAACAACGGCTGCTGAAATAATTCCCTTTGCTTCAGCTACTCCACCAATTAATTGCCCTCTCACTTTATCTATGAAAATATTATTGCTATTAATCTTACAACCTTTTGCATATGTGCCAATATGAACATCACCTATTGCACGTATTTTACATTCATTTGCATGCTTTAAATATATGTCTTTTCCAGCACCAATGGTCGTACCATTTTGACCAAAGACCCCACCTTTAATGAATACGCTACCAAAAAGAGATTCAATTTCCCTACAGCCACTGACACCCATTTCACCTTGAATAATAATGTCCTTTGTGGCCTTTACGGTAAATCTAGGTTGAACGGTTCCTCTAATGGTTATATTTCCTTCAAAGTCAATATTCCCCGTTTCAACGCCTACATCCCCGTCAATAACTAAATGGTTCCCTATAGATATTTCTCCACCCTTAAACTCTACTATCCCTTGATGTTTAGCTTTTAGAATGATCCTTTCTTTCCCATGATGTACTTCAATGGATTTTCGATCATAAGACAAATCTCTATCTTTTCCTAACCTCGCAGGAATAATATGACCTGTAACGGTTTTTCCTGATTCTCCTTCTTGTGAGAAGACTTTCTCTCCGACCCAATCCCCTTTTCCTACTTCTACGAAAAAATTCATATCATAATAATCCGCATTACCATTTGCTCGTATCGTAGGTTTTCGATCTGAATTTTCAATATATACAATCTTAGCTTGTTCTCCATCAACAGGTAGCTTTCCTTCAGCAATCGTAAATAATTCCCTTGCTTTCAAAGAGGAGGACAATACTTCTTCTTTTACTCCGAAAATGACTTTATGCTCATCAAGGCATTGATTTACTTGTTTAATGTATACGTCAAGATTTTTCTGTAATTCTTCATCTGTAGCATTAATTTTTATTTGGGCTTTCATTTCATCCTTTGACAGATAACACTCTACCATTTCTTTCCATTTACCAATAAGAATTTCTTTTGCTTCGTTGTCCAGAGCATTTTTTAACGCACTAAATTCAGTGATAACCATTCGTGGTTGGTCTCTAAGAAAATCATTAAATTGTCGAATCGGAAATCCTTTTTTAAATGTGTTAATGTACAAATTGCCATCTTTTATTAGTAATTGAAGAAAATCATTTCTGATAATTTCCATTATATAACTCACCTTTCTTCAACTTTCTCTTTCTACATATACCAGTATAAGAAAAAAACAACATTTCTGGTAGACCGTAATACAAATAGTAATTATCTTTCATGATAAAAAAGTATACTAACATATGAACGCTACTATTCTCCTCCCTTAAACAAAAAGATCTCATTAAAATACGCTTAGGTTGGATTTGAGCATACAAAAAAGCAGGCATAATAATGCCTGCTTTTTTGTCTTAACTTAATAATACCATAAACTGAAAGAATAATTATTTAAGGATGAATAGTATCCATACCCTCTAGGTTGAGACCAACCAAAATGCGTTCCATGATTTCTTACTGGTTTGTTCCATCTGTAAGAGTTATTTCTATTACCAGTGACTAATGCACCATCATTCGCCAAGTAATGCCATTCTCCATGATCCTTTACCCAGCCTGTTTGCATTGTCCCATCATTCGCTAGGAAATACCAATCTCCTCTGTATTTCACCCAGCCTGTTTGCATAACACCATTTTTTCCAAGATAATACCAATCACCATTATCTTTGATCCAACCTGTTTGCATTGCACCATCGCTAGCTAGGAAGTACCATTCTCCGCCGTCATTAATCCAGCCTGTTTCCATTTCACCATTCTCATTATAGAAGTACCAATCGCCTTTTACTTTAACCCAGCCAGTTATAGTTGGTTCTGTTGGCTCTGTTGGTTCTTCTGTTTGTACTTCTTCAATAATTCTACCTTCGACTGTTGGAGCGACAGGGTTATTCGCACCTAAATACTCCTGGAATAATTCCCAGTCAACGATGAATAGATCATTCATACGTCCATCATCTTTTGCTTGCTTCAGTACTTCAAATCCGTCTCCACCGTCTGCTGTGAAGGCATTTGTAGCTACTGTGTACGTCTTATCAAGCTCAAGAGTTTCAAAGCCATTATCTGTTTTCACTTCAACAGACCATACTCTTTCACCTACTGGCTTGTTTACGTCGTACTTAAATTCAATACCTGAAACTTGAAGGAATCTTCCTTCTCCTGATTCAACTCCACTTACACCGTGTTCTAATGCATCCCATAATTCTTGACCTGTTAAATCAAGTGTTACAAGTTGGTTTCCAAACGGCATAACCGTTAGCACTTCACCTAATGTGATGTCACCTTCATCAATCGATGCGCGGATTCCGCCACCGTTTTGAATCGCAATATGAGTGTTCACTCCTACATCATTTGCTTTTGCTACCATCGCGTCTGTGATCAAGTTTCCAAGGTTCGTTTCTTTCGAACGAACATCATCACGTAAACCGTTTAATTCAACTTCTGTGTTTCCTACTACTGTGTTACGAATTTCTTCAAGTGGTTCTTTGTATTCTGCCACTTTCGCTTCTGCTTCTGCATTTTTCTCATAATCACTTACCGTTAAAACTTGACGGTTAAAGTCAGAGATAACACCATTCTCATCGAAAGTTACATCTAGTAAACCTAAATATTTCAGGTTGTCACCAGCTTGAACGATTAATGTTGGCTCGTCCTTCTCTACTTTAACAGCTTCTTCTAGAAGTGTATGAGAGTGTCCACCTACGATGACATCAATTCCATCGACAGCTTCTGCTAACTCGATATCAGACGTATTTCCTAAGTGAGATAGCGCAATAACCTTATCGATGCCTGCATCCTCAAACTTAGCAATCGCTTCTGTTGCAGATTCAATCATATCTTCAAATACGATATCCTCACTTGGGCTTGAAAGGTTTGCTGTCTCTTCTGTTGTTAAACCG